>NZ_JBWLUT010000090.1:0-100402 GCF_056504575.1 Blautia sp. CGZ-1-C1 | reverse complement strand
CAGAAAGCAGTTTTTACAACAGCACCTGTCGCAAGAAGTTCAGCCAGAACGCCATTCTTAGCCAGTTCCATATAAATCGGAGTACTTGCCGGATAAACACTTAATGTAAATGCATCTGCACCAATGCTCTTGCCTTTAAGGATATCAGCTGCTGCACAGATATTCTCAAAACCGCCACCGGCACATCCGGCAATAATTCCCTGCTCTACATAAAGCTTGCCATCTACTACTTTATCTCTTAATGTATAAGGAACTTTTCCGTCCAGACTGATCTGTGCTTTCTTCTCAACATCTGCAAGAATATCATCCAGATTTGCTTTCAGTTCATCAATTGTATAAGTATTGCTTGGATGGAACGGCATTGCGATCATTGGTTTGATCTCGCTAAGGTCGATTTCCACGCAGCCATCATAGTAAGCAGTTTCGCCTGGTTTCAGTTCTTTGTAATCTTCGCTTCTTCCATGAATCTCATAGAATTCCTGAATCTTCTCATCTGTCTGCCAGATAGAGGAAAGACAGGTAGTCTCTGTTGTCATTACATCCACACCGATACGGAAATCAGCACTTAAATTAGCAACACCAGGTCCGACAAATTCCATAACTTTATTCTTCACATAGCCATTCGCAAATACTTTTCCGATAATTGCAAGGGCAACGTCCTGAGGACCTACGCCCGGACGAGGAGAACCTGTAAGATAGATTGCCACTACTCCCGGCATATTGATATCATAAGTCTGGGAAAGAAGCTGCTTAACAAGCTCCGGTCCGCCTTCTCCCATTGCCATAGTTCCCAGAGCACCGTAACGGGTATGACTGTCGGAACCGAGGATCATTTTACCGCCTGCCGCAAGCATTTCTCTTGCAAACTGATGGATAACTGCCTGATGAGGCGGTACATATACGCCGCCATATTTCTTGGCACAGGTAAGTCCAAACATATGGTCATCTTCATTAATGGTTCCACCTACTGCGCAGAGAGAGTTATGACAGTTGGTCAGGACATATGGCACCGGGAACTTCTCAAGTCCCGAAGCGCGGGCTGTCTGAATAATACCAACAAAAGTGATATCATGGGAAGTCAGTTTATCGAATTTGATCTGAAGCTTCTCCATATTTCCGGAAGTATTGTGTGCTTCCAGAATTGAATAGGCAATGGTATTCTTCGCTGCATCCTCTTTGGAAACAGGAACATCTGCCTGATTCTCCGGAACAATCTTCTGACCATTCAGTAAATATACACCGGTATCGTATAATTTCATAATGTATCCTCCATTCTGTTTTTTTGTGCCATGTACACTTTGACACGCTAATTTATGGAAATTTAAAGTTAATTATAGTGTATTCCTATTGATTAATCAAGCCTGTGACGATAAGTATTTTCTTAAAAACAAACTCTGCAGGCATTTTTTAATCTGTTTCCTGACCTGTAAAATGTAAAATAATCTGAGATAAAAATATTTCAAGACAAAGAAATCCCCCGGAAAGTAAGGAGTCACACACCTTCCAGGGGATTCTTGGCTAAATCATAAGAGGTATTGGCATTACCAACTGTACAGTGTCCAATGGTAATCAGCCTTTAACAGCTCCGGATACCATACCTTTGATAATTTCTTTACTGAATGCGAAGTAGAGAACAACAACCGGCGCCATCGTGATCAGCATGGCTGCCATCTGCTTCGGATAGTCAGATGCAAACTGTCCTTTGAACTGTGTCAGTGCAAGCGGTACGGTCTGCAGACTTACGTTTTTCAGCAATACCAATGCGAAAGAGAATTCATTCCAGCAGCTGAACACCTGAATGATTGCTACTGTTGTAAGGATTGGACGGCAGATAGGAAGAATAATCGTCCATAATGTATGGGTGAAGTTACTTCCATCGATTGCCGCTGCTTCTTCCAGTGAAACCGGAATTGTTTTTACATAACCTTCTACCAGGAAGATTCCCATTGGAAGGCCGAAGGAAACATATGGCAGAAGCAGTGTAAACCATCTGTTGTTGATTCCACATCTCTGGAATACAACATAAATCGGAACCAGAAGGGAATGAATCGGAATCAGCATACCCATCAGGAACATTACATATAACACACGGTTCAGTTTGAAATGAACACGTGCAAGGATATATCCAACGATAAAGCTGAACAGAATGATCAGGATAATGGAAAGTCCTGTTGTTCTGACACTGTTCATCATGGACTGTCCCAGATGATAATCCTTATTGCTGAGAATCTTTATGTAGTTGATCAATGATGGATTTTTCGGCAGACCCATGATATCCGCATTAAATACTCGTTTCTCTTTCAGAGAAGAATATACCATCCATACGATCGGGAAAATACAGGACAGGGAGAAAATGATAAGGATCACATTCATGATCACTGCCGCAATCCCGTTTCTCACTTTATGAGTTTTAGGTACGTTCTTATTCATAATCTTATGCCTCCTTTCCCCTTGTCAGATATTTGATAAGTCCCTGTGAACCTCCGATTACCACGAGAGACAATACGAAGATCGCTACAGAAATACAGCTACCATATCCCATGTTACTCTGATTAAAGGATACCTGATATCCATACATTGCCATAACCATGGATGCTGTACCAGGACCACCTTTTGTCATAACATAAATGTTATCGAAAGCTTTCATATTACCGGCCACGCAGAGGGTAATACATACAAGCATTGTGTTCTTGATCAATGGCAGAGTAATGTACCATGCTGTCTGGATTCCATTTGCTCCGTCAATCTGTGCACTTTCAAAAATTTCTGAGTCAATTGATGAAATAGCAGAAAGAATAATTACCATATAATATCCAATGAACTGCCAAATCAGAGGAATCGTTACACAAAGCATAACAATATCAGAATTATTCAGCCATACCTGACAGAGATCCGGTCTTCCGATTGCTCTTAAGAACCAGTTGATCAGACCATATTTATTGTGGTAGATCATGTTCCAGATCAAACCAATACATACTGCTGCGATCGTACTTGGGAAGAAACCGAATGTACGATGCATTCCTTTTAATTTAGTGGATTTGGCATTTACCATAAGAACAAGGATAAATGCGATACCAATCTGTCCGATGATACATGCAATTACCAGATAAAGGTTATGTCCAAAAGACTGCCAGAATGTAGAATCATGAACCAATTGGACGTAGTTAGCAAGTCCATTAAATGTTTTCTGCGGGCCGCCTTTCCACTCAAAAAAGCTGTAAACCAGCGCAGTTACCAATGGGACAAATACTGTAAATACAAACATTAAAACGGGAACAAGCAAATATAAAATAAGCGTTTTCTTTTTGGGCTTAATTGTTGTCAACATATGCTGTACCTCTCTTTCCTGAAAATCCCTATATACTATTACAGAAAAGTCAGCCCATTCATATAATAGTATTCTGTCATTACCGATCACCTAATGAACAGTAATACAAAACCGTTCCGCCCACCACAGTGGGCAGAACGGTTACTTTTTCATTGCATCCGCAACCGAAGCATGATTCCTCTTCGATTCGAATCAGATATTAATAGTTCTCTTCGTATGCTTTCTGAGCGTTTTCAGCTACTTCTTCAGGTGTCATTTCACCATTCATCATAGTCTGAAGGTCTGTGTTAAGAACATCCCATACTGCACTGTTGATGTAGGAGTCATAAATCTCGCATTTTGTTGTATCAACATATGAGTAGTTGTAGAAATCCTGTGTGATCTGGTCAAATTTGCCCAGGTCAACATCGTCTGTCTTTGTTAATCCGCCGAGTGCATAGTTCTCTGCTACATATGTAGAGAATGCAGGTCCTGTAACTTCCTGTGCAAGGTCGATAGCTGCTGCTAATTTATCAGGATCATCTGCAACCTTAGAATTGATTGCTACAGCGTATCCAAGACCGATATTCTGGGGAATCCGGATCTTCTGTTGCATCTGCAGGCTGTGGAAGAACTGCAAATCCGATGTTGTTGAATTTCTCTTCATCGCTGTCTTTCAGAGTTGCTGCAATGTAGGATTCATCCCAGTTACCACCGATGAATGCTGCTGCATCACCAGAGATATAGTATTCACGTGCATCTTCGTTTGTCACTGAGTTGTAATCTTCGTTGAAGATATCTGTTTCTGTAAACAGGTGCTGTGTTTCTGCCAGAGCTTTTACAAACGCTTCATCTGTAAATGCTGCGCCGCTCTTGTCAATCAGGCTCTGGAACCAGTCTTTACCTGTGTATCTGTCACCAAGTGTAGAAAGGAAGTCACTGTTTGCCTGCCATTTTCCACCATTACCAAACGCTACAGTGTCGATTCCCTGCTCTTTGAAGTATTCGGAAGCTTTCTCAACATCTTCCCATGTTGATGGGAACTGATCGTATCCAGCCTCTTTCCACATTGCTTTGTCATAGATAACTACTGTACAGGTACCACCTGTCAGTACAGGGAAGCCGTAAATCTTGTCGCCATCTTTGAATGGTGTAAAGTAATCCTGATCATACTGATCATAATATGGAGAAGCTTTAATGGTATCTGTCAAGTCCATGACCAGTCCCTGCTCAGCCCATGCCTTTGTATTCATACCCTGAAGAAGGAATACATCCGGAAGGTTGTCAGCTGCTGCAAGAGTAGCAATCTGTGTTTTGTATTCTGCGTTTGCAAGAACGTTCTCGTTTAAGTTGATGTCCGGATGAGCATCGTTCCATGCTGCTAATACTGTACGGAATCCATCGGAACCACCATTTCCTTCAGATTCTTCGGATGTGGAGTAATGCATGATTTCCAGATCTCCCTTGTAAGCAAGATCAGACTGTGCAACGTCTGTTGCTGCGCTTGCCACAGATGCTCCCATCATAGATGATACTGTTGCTGCTGCCAGTGCAATTGCCATTACTTTTTTCTTCATTGTGTGTCCTCCTTTAATAATAAATAAATGATTTCGTACCCTTTGGTGTGTGGTGTTTCTTACGCTTATACTTTCGAAACACATTTTTCGATTAAGCTTTGTTTGATTTCGCTCTACTTAATCGTTTTCTTTCCTTTATTAAACAGCATATCATCCAATTTGTCAATGGGATTTTTACTTAAATTATGCTTTTCGTATAGATTGTATTATATTTAAGCTTTTGTATTGTGTATTTTTACTCAAATCGTTTTCGTCGCACATTACCATATACCTCTATTTTTCGACATTTTCAATATTTCTGACTAATTTTCAATTTTTAAACGTAAACGTTTTCGTTAATATTCCGACACCGGCTCCCAGATTTCTTCCATATTTTGTTTTCCTTTACTTCCGATTCCAAATCCGCTATACTAGTGTACCGACAAGTTGATTCTTGAAACAATCTTGCAGGATAAATTTTCTTATTTCAAGGCGGAGGAGAGAGGCGTAGCGGTGGCTACGGCGACCGACGACAACGCGGAAATAAGAAATTTAGACGTAAGATTGTTCAAGAAATCAACTTGTTGGTACACTAGTACAGCGAATATTAAGTAACTGCTTCGCAGTTTATCAGGAGGATATATAATGTTTCGTTTATGGGGAAAAATCTGGAAAGATAACCATTTGTTAAAAGACACTGTAATTTGTGATGATTCAGAAGATACCAGGACTCATAAGATTTTCCGGGGACTGGAAAGTATCTGCTATGAAATGGATCTGGGCAATCCGATCTGGCTGGAGTCTACCATCAAACATTTTAAGAAACATGGAAAGGCAAGATTTTATCAGGATAATTTTATAGAACAGATTGATTTTGACTACCTGGAGATTCAGGTAATTGAAGAAGACGACGATTATTAATTTATTTTATCTGCCTGTTCTGCCATGAAATATTCATGGAATTACTATAGACATCTCATGGCAGTTCTGCAGATAAATTTTTCGTAACTGCTCAATACCTTAACAGTTTCTATATTTTTTCACATGTATTTTTCTATTCCATAAATTCTCTTATGATTTCTCTCATTATCTCTTCCTCTTCCGGCGTAAGCATCCGGCTGAAATGACTTCCGGCTGCGGCTGTCTGACGGATACTCTCCGCAATATGATCTATGATTTCTTCCTTTGCAGCTTCGTTTGGTTTCTTTTCCGCCGGAACTTCTTCAACCCAGGTTCTGACATGTTCCACATAATCAGAAAGCGTATTCATAAGAAGTTCTTCCTTGTACGTAAAATCCAGTGCCTGTCTTAGCAAAAGCAGCGCTGCAGGGATGATCGCACCCACATACAGATATGCCAGCGGCATACCATCCCATTCTCCATTTCCCGAATAGAGAAAAAAAACCGCTCCCAAAAGCGCAGTACAAAAAAGTGACGGATACCATACAAGCCGGTTCATGCGGTTTAACAGCTTGTCTCTTGTTTTCCACAGGTTCATCCATTTCTCTTTGAGATTTGTTCTTGTCTCTGTATTTTTTCTTATCAGTCTTCGGTATGTAAGATGTGTTGCCAGCATCCCCAGTGCGCCCAGTCCGCCCAATACCACCATGGCGTAAAGCAGGAGATGCAGATCCATGATTTTCTCCAGCATAACATCCTCCTGATTCCGGCAGTTCCCGGTATTGCTTATTATTTCCTGCAATAAGAATAAGAGAAACTTACCTAGATCGATTAAACTGATAGAATTATTATACTGCGGACAACCATGTCAGGAAACAAAAATCGTTCATCAAATTCTTCCATAAAAAAACAGAATCCCCTCTTTGTGTATCAGAGTATGTTTAAAAACTTTTTGCAAACATGCTCTGGCACATAAAAAAGAAGATTCTGTTTCTTTACTGTTCCTTTATTATGATGTCAGGATCAAAAGATCTGTTAAATATTCGGAACCCGCTGATTTACATATTCTGCAATTTCCCGACTACTTCTTCAAATTTCATAAAGTGAGAAGCTTTTACAAGAATGGTATCTCCATTCTGTACAATTTTTTTCAGATCTGCAAGCAGGCTTTCTCTGTCCGGTTCATAAATTACTTTCAGTTCCGGATTGGTCTGCTGTGCTTTCTCTGCCATCTTTTTACAAAGATTTCCGGTACAGATAAGCACATCAATATCGCATTTGCCGGCATGCTCGCCCACTTCTTCGTGAAGCTGTACTTCATTCTCACCAAGTTCACCCATATCGCCAAGAACCGCAACTCTTCGTCCTGCTCCATCCTGAAGAACATCCAGGGATGCTTTCATGGACATTGGATTTGCATTATAGCAGTCATCCACAATCAGGAATTTGTCCGTCTCAATCATTCTGAAACGGCCGCTGATTGGCTCAAGACTCTCGATTCCGGTTTTAATCTGCTCAGTTGTCAGCCCATAAATATTTCCGACTGCTGCTGCCGCCAGCGCATTATATACCATATGACGTCCCGGCATTGGGATATCTACTTTAAATGCAGTGTCTCCCATGTGGATCATACAGGTCATTCCTTTTAAGCCTCTGCTTACGATTTCATCCCCATAAACCTGACAGTCTTTGTCCATCCCAAAGAATACAGGTTTAATTTCTTCATGGCCTTTGACTGTGGCAAGTTTATCATCATCGCCATTTAATACGATATGTCCGTCTGGTCTCAGGAACTTGAAAATCTCTGTCTTCGCCTTGAGAACGCCGTCTCTGTCTCCCAGGTTTTCCAGATGACATGTTCCGATATTGGTGATTACGCAGGTATCCGGTCTTGCGATCTTTGCAAGTCTGGTCATTTCTCCGAAATCACTGATTCCCATCTCAAGAACTGCCATCTCATCTTCGTCGCGAAGCCGGAAAACAGTGAGCGGCAGACCAAGTTCATTATTAAAGTTTCCCTGTGTTTTCAGTGTGCGGTATTTCTGACTCAGCACAGAAGCAATCACCTCTTTTGTACTCGTCTTTCCTACACTTCCTGTGATTCCCACAACAGGAATCTGAAGCTGTTTCAGATAAAATTCCGCAATATCTTTTACTGCCTGTAATGAGGATTCCACTACAATGTATGGAAAATCTGCGTCCTCAAGTACTCGCTCTGATAAAGTTGCCAGTGCTCCTGCTGCCATTACCTGTGGAATAAATTTATGTGCATCCACACGCTCTCCCACGATAGGCACAAACAGACATCCGTTCTCTGCTTTTCTACTGTCTGTAATGATTGATGTTACCTCTTCCTGCAGTTTATCTGCAGAACCATAGTAAGTACCGCCGCAAACCTGTGCGATATTTTCCAGAGTTAAATTCTTCATAATCTTTTTTATTTCTTCTTTCCTGTTATCATAATATACTGAATTACTGTTCACTCCGTTCTCAGTAACGCAGTCAAAATTTCAGATTGCCTGCGGCAATGGAGTTTTTGCCTTTTCATGCCGCAGCCCGTATTAATTATTTGTATTTCTTCATGGATACTTCAATCAGTTTCTCACATAACGTCGGATAGTCGATTCCCAGGACTTTCGCTTCCTGAGGAATCAGGCTGGTCGGGGTCATTCCCGGAAGTGTGTTTGCTTCAAGGCAATACATATCTCCATTTTCCTTCATCATGAAGTCAAGACGGCAGTAGCCTTCCATAAATAATGCCTTTGCACCTGCTTCTGCGTAGTGCTGCATTTTCTCTGTGAGTTCCGGTGAAATCTCAGCCGGACAGGTTTCAATCGTTGATCCTGCCTGATATTTATTCTTATAATCATAGAAGCCCTGTATCGGAGCAATCTCAATGATTGGATATGCCTTGCCGTCTACAACTGCTACTGAGAACTCACGGCCTTTGATGTATTCTTCTATTACGACTTCATCCTCGTAGGAATATGCGTCTTTCAGAGCCTGCTCATATTCTGTCTGGTCATTTGCAATATAAACACCTACACTTGAACCACCACAGCAGGTTTTTACAACTACAGGGAATTCCATTTCAAATGCACTCAGGTCTGTAGTCATTTCCTCTTTCGTCATAGATACTCCGCGTGGTGTCGGCACATTGTTCACAAGGAACATCTGCTTTGTAATTCCCTTATCCATTGCCATGGCGCTGCTTAAATATCCGGTTCCTGTATATTTGATTCCCATCAGGTCAAAAGTTGCCTGTACTTTTCCATCTTCTCCGTTTGCTCCGTGAAGTCCAAGGAAAACGATATCTGCTTCTTCACAGAGTTTCAGAATATTCGGTCCGAAAAAGCTTCTTCTTTCCTTCTTCATCTGCTCAATTTTATCATTAAATGTTGACATATATTCAGATGCCGCATCAACATCATATTCTGCCGGGAATGGATCTTCCCAGTTTACATTCTCAACACCACAGAAAATATCTACAAGGATAGCCTGATGCCCTTTCTGGCGTAATGCCTTACAAATTCCTGTTCCTGATGTAATGGAGACAGTACGTTCTGTACTTGTTCCTCCCGCTAATACTACGATTTTCATTTCTCTTCTCCTTTATTCATAAATCACAACTGGTGTATTCTTCTCAACATTGCTGTATATGATCTGTACCTGATCTGACGGTGCACAGATACTTCCATGTGTTCCCTCGAATTCATAAAGCTGTTCTCCGAAAGCCGTTCTCCATGGAGCATCATTGATTCCAAGATTTCCGTTAAATGGAATCCAGTAATTTACTGCTGAAGGATAATCTTCTCCGTTTACGGTGCATCCGCTCTTTATCTCACCTACTGTATAGCAGCCTGTCGGTGTTGCACAGTTTGGCACAAACGGATTTCCGGATACGATCTGCGCATCCGCAGTAGGTATTCCATCCTTATAGAATACCATTCTCTGGGCGGTCAGGTCAATCTCTATATAAGTATATCCGATATCATTTGTCTTTCGTACCAGACCTTCATGAGAATATATCGGCTCTCTGACCTGAGTTTCTCCATTCTGAATCAGGCTAAGCAGTTCTTTTGTTTCTGCTTTCTGGTCGATCTTCCAGCCATAGTCACCTCCGCCGACAGAAATCTCACGACCATCATATGTATTAAATGTCCGTTCGGTTCCAACGGTATCATATTTTGCCGCCAGTTCACTGATATACGCTTCTATCTGATTTTTGTCAAGTGTGTAAAGACCATTTTCGTCTGTTGTCAGCCAGTTTTTAATTACTTCTTTATCTACTGTCTCTGTTCGGTCATCAAAATCATAGGTAACAACTACGTCTGTAAGTTTATTTATCAGCTCACAGTTCCTGACCAGAGTCTCATCATTTTGGTAGACTGCAGGTTCTTTGTAACAGCCATCTGCTTCCAGATCGATCGGGGTTCTTCCTGTGACAAGGGCATTTATGATATCCTGGCTGGTTTCTTCTGTCTTCAGGGCATTTCCCTGTTCTTCAGGAACAATCTCAAATTTATCGTTTTTCTCTTCGATATGAGCATCTAACGGTTCTGTTGTGTTCTCCGGCTGCATACATTTGAGGTTCGATATAGCTGTGTTTACTTTCTGCTCATCATATTTAACAGATGATGCGATTTCATAATTTTTGTGCTGATTAAAGGCAAGAAACCAGGTAAAACGAGCCTGTTTCTTAATCAGGTTATCCACGCTTCCATCTGACTCATAGGAAAGTCCTGCTGCTTCTGCTGTAATACTCTCCTGGCCGTTGTTTCTGGTATTAATCGTAAGGACGTAAGCTTCTGTTTTCTTTGTAAGCAGTTCTTCGGATTCTTTTACTGTCATGTAAGAGCAGTTGAATCCATTCACCATTGAGCCCGGTAAAAAATGTTCTGTAAAATAGTAAACACCGTAACCATATACTCCGGCGGTCAACAGAAGTAAAATTACGATCAGAGTGATCATGATCTTCTTTCTGGCGCTCATAACATTCCCCTTTCAAACTTATTTATAAACAGCAACCGCCCGGCAAATGATTATGCCGGGCAGTTTTAGTATACATTATTTATCCTGAAAGTAAAATACAGTTTATTCTGTTTTAAGCGTTCTCCAGTAATTTCTCTACACTTGTGAGTTTTACACAGAGTACAAATACTTCTGCTGCTTTTCCAAGGTCTTCCAGTGTCGGGAAGCTTGGCGCGATACGGATATTGGAATCTTTCGGGTCTTTTCCGTATGGATATGTTGCTCCGGCACCTGTAAGCACAACGCCTGCTTCTTTTGCTTTGGCAACGATTGCTTTTGCGCATCCTTCCATGGAGTCAAAGGAGATGAAGTATCCGCCATGTGGTTTTGTCCACTCACCGATTCCAAGGCCGCCGAGTTCTTTCTCTAATGTATCAAGAACCAGTTCGAATTTCGGACGGATGATTGCTGCATGTTTTCTCATATGTGCATGAAGTCCGTCAAGGTCTTTGAAAAATTTTACGTGACGTAACTGGTTTAATTTATCATGACCGATTGTCTGGATCTGCATGTAGCTGCGGAAATCTTCCAGGTTTGCTTTGGAAGCGGCTACTGCTGCGATACCGGATCCTGGGAAGCTTACCTTTGATGTTGATGTAAATTTGTATACAATATCAGGATTTCCGGCTTTTGTACATTCCTCAAGGATCTCTACGAGGAAGTCCTGGTTCTCATCATAGAGATGATGGATGCTGTATGCGTTATCCCAGTAAATACGGAAGTCAGGTGCTGCCGGTTTCAGTCTTGCGAAACGTTCTACTGTTTCTTTGGAGTATGTGTAGCCCTGTGGGTTAGAGTATTTCGGTACACACCAGATACCTTTGATTGCTGCATCTTCGCTGACAAGTTTCTCTACCATATCCATGTCCGGACCCTGTGGTGTCATTGGTACGTTGATCATTTCGATTCCGAAGAATTCTGTGATTTTGAAATGACGGTCGTATCCTGGTACAGGACAGAGGAATTTTACTTTGTCAAGTTTACACCATGGTGTATTTCCCATTACGCCGTGAGTCATGGAACGTGCGATGCTGTCGAACATTACGTTAAGGCTGGAGTTTCCGTAGATGATGATGTGGTCAGGATCTACTTCGGACATTTCGCCAAGGAGACGTTTTGCTTCCGGAATACCGTCGATCACACCGTAGTTACGGCAGTCTACACCTGTTTCACATTTGAGGTCTGAGTCGCTGCTTAATACGTCCATTAATCCCATGGAAAGATCAAGCTGATCGACTGCCGGCTTACCACGTGACATGTCGAGGGCAAGTCCCTGTGCTTTGATGTCTGCGTATTCTTTATCCAGCTGTGCTTTGAGTGCAAGCAGTTCTTCTCTGCTCATGTCGCTGTATTTTTTCATAATATTCCTCCTTGTTCTGCCATAGGTGGAAAGGGGTGATTCCGTATACTGCAATCATTTGTTTTTCCTGTGGCAACATTTTTTATGCTTTTTACATTTTAGTATGGTAAAGTTGTGGTTGTCAAGTGTTTTTGGGGAATTGTTAATATTTTACCAAAAACACGGAGAGAATGCTTTCTTGACGAGGGACGCGCGAAGCATATTCTCTTGCCAGGTTCAGTTCCGGGAGCTAAGTAACTCTAAGGTGGGAAAATTCTGCTAAAAGCATGAAGAAAAATGCAAAACTCGCTCCGTTGCAAACTTCGCTCAGACACGTTGCTATTTTTCTTCATAACGCAGAATTTTCCCGCCTAAGAGTTACTAAGCTCCCTCCAAATTCACCTGGCAAGAGAATATGCTTCACGCTGGGAACTGGATGTGGAAGTGATAAAGTGGCTGGGATGTTGTTACGCAGGAAATATAAACCTCCTTGTGCATAGCCCATGGAGTATCACTTAATTTATGCTAATCGCATAAATTTTTTATATTACAATGTGTATTACTGAGAACGGAGTGAACAGTAATTTAATTTTAAAGGCAAGGTCGAAATTCATCGAGAGTTTCGGCTTGCCTTTTTGAGTATAACAGCGTATATTAAATTTATAGCATTTCTGGAAATACTATAGTTAGAGCGTGTTCGAAAAATCATTCTCCAAAATTGTGACATGCATCTTGCAAAAAACATTTTTCAAACACTCTCTGGCAGATCTTTTCATTTTCTGAATTATTCCTGTCAGGAATAGTCTGATATCTTTTTACGAATCAAGTAAGTTCCCCGTTTTAACTATGAATATATGCCTGGCTTATCCAAGTGTATAAATACCTTCAAAAATCATATCTTATAAACAAGAGCTGTTTTTCGTTTTTGATACTCTTATCTGAAAGGAGGTTCTTTATGTCTTTGTTGATTCGTGTGTTTATTGTTGTCCTGCTTGCGTTGCTGGCTATTGGGGCTGCCCTGCTGGTTTTGGTGTGTTGGGCGCTGGCGGCGTGTGCGAGCAGGCGTGATTATTATCTGGAAAAAGATTACCAGGATAAAAGTTATCGGGTGAAGTAGAGGAAGTCAGCGCATGGGCGCTGGGTGTTTCCGATCAGTTTGTTCATTACTTTGCCATTGAAGTATAAGGTTGCGGAGCCGCCGCCGTCCAGGTTGTAGGCGTAGGTACAGCCATAGGATTTGAATATGTTTACCATATCCCAGTGGTTTAAGCCGTTGTAGGTTCCGGTGTCTGTTACAAGGAGAACGTAGTCGTTTGGTTTTACCATTCCTACTGCTGTGCGGGGATAGTATTTCTCTGTTTCTGCCCATGGGAGCTGGGCTTCCCCGTTCTGGATCAGGATAGGGCCGAAGTTGTAGGTGTCTTTTACTCCGGCGGCGAGGAGGTCTTTGCCCATCAAGCCTTGTGCGGGAGTATAAATGGTTCCATCGTTTTTGACTGCCATGACGGAGTAACTGGTCATGTAGTCGCCGTAAATGATTCCGTTTTTGATGCACATACCTAATGGAGATGGTTTTCCTGTGCCGTAGTCAAAGGCGCTGCCATTTACGCCTATTACTCCTCCGTTGGAGGATACTGCGTTGGAAGTGGTCTGGCGCTGGCCACCGTAGGTTCCATTGGAAAGGGCGGATTTCAGCTGTTTGGCGTTAGCTGTTTTTATGTGCGCTACCCAGTAGGATATTCCATGGACTGATTTGCGGGAGAGTTTAATATTTAAGGTGCTGCTTTTGTATGTATAGGTGTTTCCACTCTGGCTGACTGTTGGTTTTGAGTCTGAAGCTTTCACTCGCCGGCCTTTGCTGTTGACATAATAGTTGCCAACCCAGGTATTTGTCGCAAGTACTCCTGTTTTTTTGCTGAAATAGTAATAATATCCGCCTATTTTCTGCCAGCCTTTTGCCATGGTTGAATTGCTGAGAAAATAGTATTTCTTTCCATTTTGGGTAAGCCACTTACTGGCGATGGCAATACCGGAATTATCGAAATAGTAAGTATATTTATCTCCTGTCGCCCAGCGATTGCGGAACATTGCGCCGTTTTTGCGGTTATAATAGTATTTATTTCCGGAACGTTTCATCCAGCCGGTGAAACGTTTGCCATTGGCTGTGCAGTAGTAATAATATCCTTTGTACTTAAAGGATCCACATATCATTCTGCCTTTTGAATTATAAAAATAATAGGCTCCATTGATCTTCTGCCAGCCGGTTTTCTTCGATGTGATGCTGACTGATGTATTCTGCTGTTTGACATATGTTGCCGCCTGTACAGAAACTGTACGTACCGTGCTACCTGCTGCCACAAATAATACTAATACCAGGAATATAATAAATTTTCTGAGGTTTAATTTTCTTTTCATCCTGCCTCCTGTAATATTTATATTTAGAGTTCTTTTCCTCAATAATTAAAAATTATCGGAACAACGATATAATAATATCAGAATCATATGGTAAATCTGTAATTTTCAGGAATCCATATAGTTGGAAGTTTATGTGCCTCAGGATTTTGACTACACACAAATATCTTATGCAAAACAATAGCATAAAAACCGCTGCATCACACAGCGGCTTTTGGTTCAGGGTTAATAGTTATATGCTCCCTCATAGGCATTGCACCGGTCCAGTTTCCGGGACAGATTCTGGCAGGAACTGCATCGGTCGCAGAATTCCTGTTCATAACAGGTGGAACAGGCGCACGTCTTACAGGCTTTACGGTCATAACCTGTTTTACTGTTGAGAGGAAGCGTGCTTTCGGTTGCATTGCTCATAAATATCACCCTCCTTATACATTGCTGCCCACTCCACCTATAACAGCTTCAGAAAATAACACAGGCAATTCACCCTTCAAAGCAAAAAATCCTATATCAAATATCCCTGTCATGTATCAGGCGTATGAACAACAATTCTTGTACTTTCATTATACTTTAACAAAAGGAGAATACAAGTAATTAATAATCTGTTTTCTGGTAAAATCTTCCGTTTATGTAGTCGGTTTTGATGATATTTACAAAGGCTTTCGGATCGATCTCATGTACCTGCTTTACCAAAAACTTCGCTTCTTCCGTAGACACAACAGAATAAATCATGCTGGTCTTCTCATCCGTATAACATCCAGTTCCTTCAAAGCGCGTCGCCGTATGATTCGTCAGTTTAAAGATTTCCTCATAAATCTGGTAAGGTTCCTTTGTAATAATAAACAACGTATGCTTCTTATATCTCTGGTGCAGCATCTGAATCACCTGTGTAGAAGTAAACTGGAAAATAATAGAATACAGTGCCCTGTCCCATCCAAACAACAGACCTGCAACCGTCAGGATCACCGCATTTCCACATAAAATATAATTCCAGATATCCCTGCCACTCTTCTCAGAGAAATAAATCGCAATAAAATCCGTTCCGCCGGTACTTGTATTACCGATCAGACAAAGGCTGATACAAAGACCATTGATCAGACCACCAAAAATACTGATAAGCAACGTATCATAAGTGATTGGCTGACTCGGAATAATATCCGTAAGCAGACCTGACAGCACGATCACACAGCAGGAACTGATCGTAAACTTCTTTCCAATAAACTTCAGACCAATAAATACCGGAATCGAATTCAGTAACACATTAATAAGTGTATATGGAATCGCAATCCCCATAAATGTCTGAAAAATATTCTGGATCAACAGTGTAAGCCCTGTAAACCCTCCCGGAAAAAGACCGCCTGCACGCACAAACGTTTTAATATTCAAAGCCATGATCGTAGCTGCCAGAACCGCACAGCCGTAACGCTTAGCTTCGTGTTTTAAATTAAGTTCTTTCATCTTTTACATCTCACACTATTCTTATTTTGTTTATTTTGCTTCCCATCTACCGGAAGCACCACATGGCAGAACCAGTCCGTTAGAACTTACCGGAAGCCCGATTTCCTGAGAATCCACACGACCATCAAACTTCTTAAGCTCCGTAGAAAGCATATAAGTCAGAACCGCCGGTGCCAGCCCGGTTGTATAAGAATTGATCAGGAAAAATAATGGATCATCACTGAGAATCTTCGTACAAAGCTTAATCAGATCATGAATACAATCCTCAATCTTCCAGATCTCCCCTTTCGGTCCACGGCCATAAGAAGGCGGATCCATAATAATCGCATCATAATGATTTCCTCTGCGGATCTCACGCTCCACAAACTTCACGCAGTCATCCACCAGCCAGCGGATCGGCGCATCCCCTAAACCGGAAGCCACCGCATTCTCCTTTGCCCAGGTAACCATACCCTTAGAAGCATCTACATGAGTAACAGACGCTCCCGCAGCTGCCGCCGCCAAAGTCGCACCGCCAGTGTAAGCAAAAAGATTCAGCACCTTCACCGGACGTCCCGCATTACGAATCTTATCTCCAAACCAATCCCAGTTTGTAGCCTGCTCCGGGAAAAGACCTGTATGTTTAAAACTAAATGGCTTTAAATGAAAGGTAAGATCCTTATAATGAATATCCCACTGCTCCGGCAGATCAAAAAACTCCCATTCACCGCCGCCTTTCTTACTTCTGTGATAATGACCATTCATATGTTTCCAGCCCTTATTCACCTTAGGTGTATCCCAGATAACCTGCGGGTCCGGTCTCACCAGAAGATAATCCCCCCAACGCTCCAGCTTCTCCCCACAGGAAGTATCAATTACCTCATATTCTTTCCATCCATCTGCAATCCACATCTTCTATTTTATCCTCCTAAATAAGTACCTACCTTTTATAATTGGTAACACTCTTCTATTTTTACTGCCTAAAGTATAAAGTAAAACTTTCTCAATATCAAGCAAACCCTCATAATTCGCAGTTATAAACAACTAAAGCACTATTTATAAATTACGCGGAACATACAATTCTCATTTCCCACAGCCAATTCCCAGCGCGATGCAGCATCTCTCTGTGGGTGAATTTGGAGGGGGCTTAGTAACTCTTAGGCCGAGGGAATCCGCGTTATGAAGAAAAATAGCAACGTGTCTGAGCGAAGTTTGCAACGGAGCGAGTTTTGCATTTTTCTTCATGCTTTTAGCGGATTTCCTCGGTCTTAGAGTTACTTAGCCCCCAGAACTGAACCCACAGAGAGATGCTGCTTCGCGCGTCCCCGTTAATACAAAAAAACAAGCCAGAACTCTATACGAGCTCCAGCTTGCATAATCACACCTTATTTACTTTTCTTCTTCATAGAAGCAATCACAGACTGAATAACAATAAAGAAGCAAAGCAGTACAGAAAGAATAATTCTTACCCACCAACTTGACAAAGTACCCTGAGTAGTAATCAAACTGGAAATTGTACCCTTAATCAGAACACCAAACAGAGTACCGATTGGAGTACCAACACCACCAGAAAGAAGTGTACCACCAATAACCGCTGATGAAATCGCATCCATCTCAAGACCTTTCGCCTGCTCTACGAAACCTGCACAGCTGTTTAAGCAGAACAGGAATCCACCAAGACCTGCAAGGAAACCATCCAGAATATAAGCCTGGAACATAGTCTTCTTAACATTCAGCCCCATCATCAATGCACTCTGACGATTACCACCGATTGCATAAAGTTTACGTCCAAATTTACGATATTTCAGAAGAACTGCAATAATAATTACAACGATCAATGCAATCACAACTGTCGGTGGAATGTACGCTGGAATGAATTTCCCTTTTTTATTAGTAGAACCAAAAGGCATATAGAAACGATAGTTAGCCCATTTCAGGAACAATTCATTCTTAATAGAAATCATATCTGTACTGATGATAGCTGTCATACCACGTCCAAAGAACATACCTGCTAAAGTTACGATAAATGGCTGGATATCAAGATAAGCCACCAGAAATCCCTGTACAATACCAAAAGCAACACCAATCAGCAGTGCAACTAAAACTGCCACATATGTATTAACACCTTTATTCTCCATCAGATCTGCAAGAACCATACAAACAAGTGCTGTTACAGAACCTACGGAAATATCAATACCACCTGTGATCATTACAATCGTAAGTCCACACGCAATAACCAGAAGGCCTGCATTGGATACAAACAGGTTCAGAAACATCTGAGGTTTTGCAAAACCTTTATCAGCAAAGATGATCATACCTGCGATATACATTACTGCGAATAATGCGATAGTTATCAGAAGCAGGAAGCCGTTTCCTGTCATTTTCTTTTTCTGCATTCCATTTGCTTTCATTACTTCTGACCTCCTTCTGCTGCCACGCTTTTCTTTGCTTTTAAGCCGGCAATATATTTCTTAAATACATCACTCTGCAGAGTAACGATGATGACAACCACGATTGCCTTATATACAGGAAGCTGGTCAGCCTTTACGTTCATTGCATAGAGTGTTGTGGTCAGAGCCTGAATTGTATAGGCACCAATTACAGAGCCGATCAGACTGAATTTACCGCCGCCAAGGAAGTTTCCGCCAAGTGCAACTGCGAGGATGGCATCCATTTCCAGGTTAAGACCAATGTTGTTTGCATCTGCGGAATAGATACGGCTGGATGCTACGATTCCGGCGATACCTGCCAGTACACCACAGATCACATAAGTAAGGAATTTGATCATTGTGGAATTTAATCCGACAAGGCGGGCTGCTTTTCCGTTGATACCAACGCTCTCTATGTAAAGACCAAGAGCTGTTTTCTTCAGAATCAGATATACAACTGCAACAGTAATGATTGCAAAGAAAATCGGAGTTGGAATCGGGCATTTTCCAATGTATCCGCCTGCCATCTTAAAGGAATCCACACGGATGTAAGTAATCTGTCCATTTGTTATAAGCTGTGCAATACCACGGCCTGCTGTGTAAAGAATCAATGTTGCAACCATCGGCTGAATGTTCAGCTTGGCAACCAGAAATCCGTTAAATGCACCACATAATGCAGATGCAAGAAGTGCTGCAATTACTGCAATGATAATAGAATTCTGATATTCGTTTACAGAAACCTGTCCACCTGAAAGGATCTGGCAGCAAACAGCAGCTGCAACAGCCATGATCGCACCAACACTGATATCCTGTCCACCTGATGCTGCTGTTACCAGTGTCATACCGATTGCAAGGATAACCAGCTCTGAAGCTCGGTTGATAACGTCAATAATATAACCGTAGAGTACGCCGTTTCGGATAGATACATTAAAGAAGTCCGGTGTCTTGAGCACATTTAGCAAAAGTACGGCGATGAGACACACGATAGGAAGAAACAGACGCGCACTTGTTATTTTCTTTAATTTACTCTTATTCATTATTTATCGTCACCTCCGGCAATAGCTTTCATAACTCCGCTCTGGGAAAGTTCATCCTCTTCCAGCTCACCAACCTTCTGACCATCACGAAGGACTGCCATACGGGAACAGGTACGGAGCATTTCCTCAACCTCTGAGGAGATAAATGTAACTGCCATTCCCTGATCTGCAAGATCAAGAACCAGTTTCTGAATCTCAGTCTTAGTACCGATATCAATGCCTCGGGTTGGCTCATCCAAAATCAGATAATCCGGATTTGTCAGAAGCCATCTGCCAAGGATAACCTTCTGCTGATTACCACCAGACAGGCTCTTGATTGGTGTCTCGCGGCTGGCTGTCTTAATCTGCAGCAATTTAATATACTTATCGGCTGCCTCCTCCATTTCTTTTTTACTTAATGGATGGAACATACCACGTTTAGCCTGGAGCGCTATAATAATATTTTCTCTTACAGAAAGGTCTGCAATGATACCTTCTGCTTTTCTGTCTTCCGGAAGATATGCCATACCAAGTTTCATGGCATCCAGAGGACTGTTGATCTTTGCTTCTTTGCCTTTTACCTTAAGGGTTCCTGTCTCTGCCCTGTCTGCGCCATAGATTGCACGTACAAGTTCAGAACGTCCTGAACCAAGAAGACCGGTAAGACCGATAACCTCTCCTTTGTTAATTGTAAGGTCAAATGGCTTAATCGTTCCTTTATGGGAAATTCCCTTGGCTTCGATAACAGGTTCCGGATTCTTCGATTTCTTATCTTTGTGCTCGCCTTTGATATCAGCAAGGTCATCAAAGTCTTTACCCATCATCTTAGCAACCAGCATAACTCTTGGAAGATCTTTTGTCTCATACTCTCCTACCAGCTCACCGTTACGAAGAACTGTGATTCTGTCGCAGACTGCATATACCTGCTCAAGGAAATGGGTAACGAAGATAATACCTACCCCTTCATCACGAAGTCTTCTCATAAGTACAAACAGCTTCTCAACTTCGTCATCATCAAGTGAAGAAGTTGGCTCATCGAGGATCAGCACGTGACATTTCATATCAACTGCACGGGCAATTGCGATCATCTGCTGGATAGCGATGGAACACTCTTCCAGCATCTGTGTTGGCGGCACATGAATGTCCAGGCTCTCAAGAAGTTTTCCTGAGCGCTCATTCATCTGCTTCCAATCAATCATTCCGAACTTTCTTGGCTCTCTGCCGATAAAGAGATTTTCGGCAACAGTCAGGTTCGGACAGAGGTTTACTTCCTGATATACAGTACTGATACCATTTGCCTGTGCCTCCTGCGGAGAATGATTTACAATTGCATTACTGTTTCCAGCCATATGAATAGAACCGCTTTCAAATTCATGAACACCGGTCAGCACCTTGATCAGTGTTGATTTACCTGCACCGTTCTCCCCCATCAGTGCGTGGATTTCACCTTTACGAAGGGTAAAGTCCACATGGGAAAGGGCACGGACGCCAGTGAAATTTTTGGAAATATCACGCATCTCCAATACTACATTTTGTTCCATAATCTTTCCACCTGCTTTCTATACTGGTTTTTACCCCTCATCACTGAATATTTTCAGTAAAGCGGGTTAATTCATGGCATAAAGGTAGCGTGGTCCGCAACCCGGGTTTCTCCGAATTATGAACCACGCTCCGGATTTTACTGATAATTAATATGCACGTCCATCAATGATGTCCTGAGTAATAGTTGTTACTTCATAATCAGCGTCTTCAACTTTAATAGATGTAACTGTATCATCAGCTGCAAACATTTCTTCTTCTACATATGCCTGTTTGTCAACATCTTCGCCTGCTTCCAGTTTCTCGATGATTTCCTGTACACGTGGTCCGTGTAATGGGTTACACTCTGTATCCAGTGTGATTTTTCCGCTTAATGTATCTGTAAGACCTGCGTTTGTTGTATCGAAGGACATTACAAGGATCTGACCTTCTTCTCCACCAACTTCATAACCAGCAGCCTCGATTGCATCAATTGCACCGAATGCTTCGTTATCGTTCTCGCAGTAAACAACGTCGATATCATCACCGCTCTGTTTCAGGATAGATTCCATAACTTCCTGGCCTTTAGCCTGTGTAAATTCACCAGACTGCTGTGCAATTGTGTTCCAGTTGTCATGAGCTTCTACAGCTTCATCAAATCCTTCTGTACGTCCGATCTGAGCAGATGCACCGATTGTTCCCTGGATATCTACAAGATTGATATCTTCATCTCCACGTCCTTTTGCTTCCAGATATGCATCCAGCCATGCCATAGCTTTCTGACCTTCAAGTTTGAAGTTTGATCCAACCCATGCTGTGTAAAGGCTGTCATCAGATACATCAACCATACGGTCTACGATGATTACAGGGATTCCTGCATCTTTAGCTTCCTGAAGTACTGTATCCCATCCTGTTTCTGTTACAGGAGCAAGTACGATATAATCAACTTCCTGCTGGATGAAGTTACGGATTGCTGTTAACTGGTTTTCCTGTTTCTGCTGTGCATCGTCGAAGATTAAGTTGTATCCGTTCTCTTCGCTGAATGTAGATTTCATGGATTCTGTATTTGCTGTACGCCAGTCAGATTCTGCACCTACCTGTGAAAAACCAACTGTGATTGTGTCGTCCGCTGCTGCTACACCCACTGTAGGAACTACACACATACCGCATACCATAGTTGCTGTTAATAAAGCTGACACGATTTTTTTCTTCATTTTGTAAATCCTCCCGATTCATTTAAGATGTCTTTATTATAGTAAAAATCCAGAGAAATTCCATAGAATATTTTCCGCAAAAAGTTTATTCTTCTATCATATTTTGTTCATAATTTATACAAAGTTTGTTTTTTTATTGTGAAAGTTGATTTTTTTATTGTGTACTATGGATATAAGATGTGATTTTTTAATTCGTTTAATATTCATATTGCATAATTCCACATAATCTGACATTAATCCGTTTTCAATCTTCTGTATACTACGTTAATGCTTAATTTCCAGAATATACCATACTAAAAAAAGCTACCTGGCAAGTCAATCGGATATTCGCAATCCGCTTTCGCTACTTGCTCATAACCAAATAACTGCTTCGCAGTTTATCAGAAGGGGCTTGTACCCCTTCTGATACAAGCAAGTCCCCACCCACTGCTTATTGCTCTTCGCAATTGAAGCAGGGGACTTACTTGATTTGGTTAAAAAACTTAACTCCATGCAGCTTTTATAAATAATCCAACAAAGGCAAACTATCTTTTTTCATGCTAAAATGCCCAAAATCGGAAGCATTTATTTACTTATTCAGGTTAATCTTCTTCGCCATATACACTTCCATAACTGTCCCCTCTCCTTCCGTTGAGGAAATTTTCAGTCCATAACCAGGTCCATAATAAAGCTTGATTCTCTCCGAAACCGCAGCAAGTCCAAATCCCGCTCTCTCACCAGTGCGGATTGCCTCCTGTACTTCATGAAGACGCTCCGGCGTCATTCCCTGTCCATTATCTGTAACCCTGAGCATCATATTATCCTCATCCAGGTCAAATCCCTCGATAAGAATCTTACCTTTTCCACGCTTATTCTTAATTCCATGATAAAGCGCATTCTCCGCAAGAGGCTGCAAAGTAAGCTTCGGTATCATAACACCATCCAGTTCCGGCGGAATATTAATCTCAAACTCCATAATATCCCTGTATCTGGATTGTTGAATCTCCAGATAACTCAATGTATGACGCTCTTCCTCAGACAACGGAATAATATCATTTCCCTTAGAAAGAGAAGTCCGGAAAAAAACAGACAGGCTTGTGATCATATCTACCGCATCCTGCTGCATTCCCCCCTCTACCAGCCACACGATCGTATCCAGCGTATTATACAAGAAATGCGGATTCACCTGCGCCTGAAGCAGCTGCAGTTCTGTCAGGTGCTGCGCATCCTGCTCCTTGCGGACATTTTCCAGAAGACCTTCAATCCTTCCTGCCATCTTTCTGGTACCTGCATCCAGTTCCTGAATCTCGATACAATCCGCGGGAACTTTATTAATTGTCTTGTATTCTCCTTTTCCCACCTTCTTAATATTATGAAGGATCTCGGAAATCGGCTTTGTAATGCTATAAGTCAGACGGAAAGATCGTCTCATCAGAATACAGGTTGCAATAAGAATCGCCGCACACATCGTCAGAATCGTCAGCCGGACATTTCCTGCAAGCTGTGACTCCACCTGCACCAGCTGAGTTGCTTCCTGATAAATATAATTCTGCATCTCTTTCTCAAAAAGCGTCGTCAGAATTTCCGTATTATTCGCCATAAATTCCTGTCGCTGCTGATAATCCTTGATATCAAGAAGCTGATTCATCCGCTTCTGAAGATTTTTCAGATAATTTGTCAGATACTTAAGAGAACGTAAACTCTCTTCCTTCTCTGTAGTTTTTTTCAGCTTCTCTACCGTATCGATTGCTCTCTTTACCTGCTCTGTCGGAAGATCATCTTTCCCTTTTCGTCCGATAGTCACATAGTAGATATCCATATCTACCTCGTCCTTGAAACTCATATCATTATTAGAGTTTCTAAAATTCGCATTATATTCTGCGCTTACCGCCAGGTTATTAGATAACTGATTATATTTATTTGTATAATGCCAGAAAAAAAGAAGAAGCACTATGATCAGGATTGCCATAGGGATCATAGTGCTCAGAAGCATCCACTTCATCTTAGTTTCCAGCTTTTCCTGCTTTTGCCTCATGAATCAGACTTCCCCTCTCGTTTTACGATATTCACTCGGAGTCATCTTCTGCGTCTTCTTAAAAAGATAACTGAAATAATGCGCATCCTTATATCCTACTTCTCCCGCAATCTCGCTCGAACGTTTCGCCGTGCAGCGAAGCAATTCCTTCGCTTTACTCATACGCAGAGAAGTCAGATACTCAATAAAAGTCTGCCCCATATTCTGGCTGAACAACGCACTGAAATGATTCGCACTGACATTCGCCACATGCGCAACCTTATTCAGAGAAATCTCCTCATCCATATAATGTCCGTCAATAAAATACACCGCCTGCTTCAAAACATTCCGATTCTGATTACCGGCATTCTCATCCCGAATCGCAATTGCCCTCTTAAGAATATCCTCCGCATAAGCAATAGACGCCTCCGTAGACTGACTGGTCTTCTCCACAATATCATCCGTCTCTTCCCTGGATAACTCCGTATCGTCATACCCCATCTTTTTCAAAAACGACAGCACCGAAAAGCGAATATTCAAGACCACATAATTTCGGAACACCAAAGACTCCATTGGCTCATGCCCGATCGCATGGAAATAGTCATGCACAAAACTGCTAACTTCCTCTTCCAGACCACTACTCAGAAATTTCTGCAGAATTTCAGGATTAAGCGCATTGACATTCACACTCTTTAACTGAACCGCCTCTGCCTTCGACGAATCTGCTGAATTTTCCCTTGCCTGTTCAAGCATATTATAATAAAGAATATGTCCATCATAAAGATAACGAAACGCATAAGCTCTCGTCGCAGTATGATAACTCTGCTTAATCTTACTCAGACGATCCGCCTCTTCCCCTACAGCAACAAACCAGTCCACATCCTTACTGGTTTCCTCCATAATCTTTTGAACCGCTTCCACACACTCTCTGGTGTTCGCCTCAATACTCTCTCTCTGCCCCTTAACAAGAATCGCATAACTAAACACCTGATGTCTGAAAAGCATAGCAACCGGATGACTCAGAAAATAATTTTCAATCTTCTTATGAACCTCCGCCTCCCAGTCCGAATACCCCTCCGACAAATTACTGCTACTGTCAGAAATATCCGGGCTGAAAATCAAAATATTATAAGCCTCCGCCACAATATCCAGATTCAGACGATCTGCCCTCTGATAAACCTCCTCCAGATCCGAATCCGCCCTCACCAGCGATTCAAAAAAATCCCTGCTCGCATTCCTCTCATACTCCTGCATCTCCAGACGAAACTTCTCATAATACTCCATCTGCGTCTTCTCATGTTCATAACGGTCATGAATCTCCTGCAGACGCTCAATAAACGCATTCTTCGTAATCGGCTTCAAAAGATAATCCTCAACCCCGATATTAATCGCCTGCTTCGCATAATTAAAATCATCATACCCGCTAAGAATCACAATCTTAATATTCGGCAGCTCCTTCTTCACCAACTTACAAAGCGTCAGCCCGTCCATAAACGGCATCTTAATATCCGTAATCAAAAGATCCGGCTTACTCTTCAAAATCAAAGGCAACGCCATCTCCCCATCCGAAGCCTCTCCCGCAAGCTCAAACCCATACTGCTCCCAGGGAATCATCTTCTTAATCATCTCCCTGATCACAACCTCATCCTCTACCAAAAACGTCTTTAACATCTAATCAAACTCCTCCTCAAAACTCACGCGCCCATCTAAACTCACTGAAAATATATATAACTTTAATACATGTTGCCCCATCAGGCAAGTTATTTTTCACTAATACGCCCCACCGCCACTTTTCCCACAGCCAGTCTCCAGCGCGAAGCAGCATCTCTCTGTGGGTGAATTTGGAGGGGGCTTAGTAACTCTTAGGTTTGGGGAATCCGCGTTATGAAGAAAAATAGCAACGTGTCTGAGCGAAGTCGGAGGCGGAGCGAGTTTTGCATTTTTCTTCATGCCCTTAGCGGATTTTCCAAACCTTAGAGTTACTTAGCCCCCGGAACTGAACCCACAGAGAGATGCTGCTTCGCGCGTCCCCCTCCGAAAAAAGGCACAAAAAACCTCTTGTCCAGACAGGGGGTGACCAGACAAGAGGCTTTTCTGCAGCTATATAGTTATATTTCAGGTTAACGTTTTTTAATAAATAAGTTTACATCATACCCTTCTATTTGGTATGAAACAACTCCTCCGCCTTCGGTTTCCAATGCTCTGCATAAGCATCACACTTCGCACAAAGATGCTCCACCGACTCCGGAGACTGCAAATCCGTAGACTTCGCACCAGACTCTTCCACCATCTTACGCAGCTTCTGCGGATTCTCAAGCATTGGACATGGACGAAGCATATTTTCATTAAACGGCTGTCCATCATGATATGCCATGAAAATCGGGCTCTTCAATGCATCCAGCAGACTCTCTTTGTAGATATTTGCATTAGAATAATGAATAAATACACAAGGATCCACATCACCATTGGCATTGATATGCAGATAACGTCTTCCACCAGCGATACATCCGCCAACATACTGCGCATCATTCTGGAAATCCATGCTGAAGATTGCCTTTGTAGAACGATACTCTCTGATTTTGTGATACATCTTTTCACGCTGCTGTGGATTCGGCATCAACTCTACCACTGCATCATTACCTGTCGGCATGTAATGGAAGAACCATACAAACAGAGCACCACAGTCGATCATATGGTCAAAATATTCCTCACTGCTTACACTGTCTACGTTTGCAGAAGTATAGCAAGTAGATACACCAAACGGAAGTTTATGTGATTTCAGAAGTTCCATCGCATGCATAACCTTCTGATATACACCATCTCCACGACGACCATCATTTGCTTCCTCAGAACCTTCCAGACTGATTGCCGGTACGAAGTTCTTCACACGAAGCATTTCCTGACAGAACTCTTCATCGATCAGAGTACCATTTGTAAAGGAAAGGAACTCACAATCCGGATATTTCTCACAGATACGGATTAGGTCTTTCTTACGAACCAGAGGTTCTCCACCTGTATATATGTACATATAAGTTCCGAGTTTTCTTCCCTGCTCTACGATAGAACAGATGGTATCAAAATCAAGATTCAGCTTGTGACCATATTCAGCTGCCCAGCATCCTGTGCAGTGCAGATTACAGGCACTTGTAGGGTCAAGCAGGATAGCCCACGGAACATTACAGTTGTTTGCCTCCGCAGTTTCCTCCTGTAATGCACTTCCCTTTAAGCTGGCATTGATAATAAAGTTTGTAAAGAACGCCTCACGTACACCCGGATCCAGATCATAAATTCTGAGAATCAGTTTATACCAGTTGCTGTTTTTATCCTGGATTGCATTACGGATTGCATTTCTCTGTGCCTCATACCAGCCATCCGGTACTACTTTATCTACAAGTTCCATCAACTTCGGTATATTTACTTCCGGATCTTTCTCCAGATAACCCAGACCTGTTTTAACTGCTGCTACAAGTGCAGCCTGTTTTGCTTTGTCCATTAACTTCATGTGATTACTCCTCCTTGTTGTAATGTAATATATCTCAACACCGGTGCTTCGTATAATAATTCCTGCCATAATGGACATTTTTTATTTACGCTGTACCAGCATAATTTTTATTTCTGACTACCAATAAGATCTTTTTTGCTTCCAACAACGTACGTATCTGTCTCTCTATCTTATTCAATACTCATCCATATCTATGATATCCTGCTTCTGATTTTTAATAATTTTTACAGTATAAATTGCCACACACAAATTCAGAATTCCTTCAAATAGAAGTGAAACTCCAACCAGAATCATCATCACCTCTGCAGCCTCAAACGGTCTCACCAGAAGCAACAATCCCAGAACTCCTGCAAGGATTGCCATCAGCAAAATTCTCCACCAGAGACTCAGTCCAAACTTTTTTGCATCTATAGACGTCTGAATCTTAAACAGAGCATCCGCAAGTATCAGAATTCCAAATATTCCAAAAATCAGATTCACTACCACGTTTCTACGTATAATAATAACGACACCAACAGCCGCCAGCAGTGCACCAAAGGCAAGATCAAACTGAAATGCCAGACAGTAAAAATCTCTGGAAAAATATCCTATGATTTTTATGGCACCATATACAATAAACATAATTCCTACTGCCGTACAAAATACTGCCATTGAGCAGTCCGGCCATATGATCAGGCAGATACCCAGAATCATAAACAGAACAGACATGATAATATATCCATTCTTCGCTAATTTTAACTGTTTCATTGCATTCACCCTACCTCTCCTCCTTCCTGAATTATCAGGCTGAATGTTCATCTCAGCCTCTTTGTTTTTCCCTCTTTCTGGCTGTTATTATAACTGTGATATTTTTAACAATAAATAGACAAAAAAAAGCCCATGTCCAAAAATCAGACATGAGCTTGATTTTGTATAATATAAATCTTGCAGAATATTTTTTCAATTTCGAGACATAATGACAAACACAATAATTAATGCTCATCCAAAGCTCCTGTTCATGACGCACGGCAAAGATATCTGACGCAGGACTTCACGCTCTGATGGATTGGATTAATTACAGTATTTATAGTTCCAAAATTGACCAAAATATTAACTTGTTTTATTAAGAATCGAAGTCAGCTCCGGATGACGGCTCATCAGCTCAACTGCCTGGCGCATCTCAACTCCCAGATCATCCTCCAGCGCATTATTCAGCCACTCCATCAGAATTCCTATAAACAGACATTTGTAATATTTGATAAGAATACTGATCTCATCTCTGTTCAAATCAAATTTATCCAGATTCTTCTTAAAATATTCCGTAATAATATAGGTAGCAATCTCGTTCATATAAACAAGAAATGTATCTCTTTTTACTGATTTATAAACGTTCAGCATCAGCTTTCGATTATCCCTGACTAAAGAAGCCATCTCCTCCATACACTCCAGGATTGACGTTTTCTCCTGTGGCGCTTCCAGAATCTCATCCCACTTCTTCTTCAGAATAAACTCAACGACATCCGGAATATCCCGGAAATGATAATAAAAAGTATTCCTGTTTACTCCGCATCGCTCCACAATATCCTTGACCGTTATCTTAGCCATGGATTTCTCTTCAAGTAATTCTGTAAAAGTCCTCGCAATTATTTCCTTTGTAAAACCAGACATATTATCTTTTCCTCATCACACTTATAATTTCCAACGGGTTTTTGAGTATTTCCATATTATGCCATAAAGGATTTTATTTTGCAAGCCTTCCGCAAATTGGTCTTACCTATTTGGAGTCAGCACAATTTTCTCAATTTCGAGGTTATCTGCTCCATAATAAAGTTTAATGTAGTGATTATGTCCAAATCCCATATTCAGAATCCGGCTTTCCTCCACCCATTTTCCATTGGTTCCCTGAACAGAAACAGTCATCTTATGAATATTATCCAAAAATACAGAAACAGGAAGCTGCGCCAACTCTCCAAGATCAGACTTCAGCGTAAACTTCATTGTGAAATCACCCATAAAATCATTGGTAACTGCCAGTACATCTGCATTCCCCTTCGCAGGATGCAATAACGCACCATCAATTACAATCTCCTGTGTCTGTGGATCACTCTCAATATTCACCAGACTTCCGGCATCCACGTCATCCTCTTCTTTCGTATTCATAGCCTCCAGCTCCTCTTCACAGATTCTGTCTGCCAGAAGCAGAATAGACGGACTCTTTAACAAAAATCCCAGAATATTTGCCGCATTTCTCTGCAATTCACCCAGAGTAATCTTTCCTGCATGAAGCATCTCCTCTACATCATCATTCTCAGGATTTGCCTTCGCATCACTTACTACCATATAAATATCATTCTGAGCCGCTACCATCGGTGCTTTCACCGGCACTTCAGCCTGATGTCCTTCGTAGTTGGACTTCGCCCACCAGTCAGTCATCACAATACCATCAAATCCCCATTCCTTACGAAGAATAGTCGTACACAAATCATAACTTCCAGCCGTCCAGAGCCCGTTCACGCTTCCATAAGTCGTCATCACAGAACGCGCACCGCCCTCTTTTACCGCAATCTCAAAACCTTTCAGATAAATCTCACGCAAAGCTCTCTCAGAGATCACAGAGTCCGAAGTACTTCTTCCAACCTCCTGATTATTACCACAGAAATGCTTGATCGTACTTCCGATTCCAGACTTCGCCATAGCCTTCACCTGAGCTGCACAAATCCTGCCTGTAAGAATCGGATCCTCAGAAATATACTCAAAATTACGTCCGTTCAATGGATTTCTGTGAATATTCATACCCGGTCCAAGAAGAGAATCAATCTTATTCAGACGAAGCTCCTTACCAGTCATCTCATACAATGCATCCACAAGCTCCACATTAAAAGTACAGCCAAGAGAAGTTCCATTCGGCAGCGAAAACGCCTTCGTACCACAATCCATACGAATACCGGACGGACCATCCGAACAACATCCAACCGGAATTCCAAGCGCAGTCAGGCCATCTGTCACTCCACCAAAAGCAGCCGCCGTTCCCGCAGTAACCTTCGGGCTACACATACCCTCACCCCGGAACATCGCGATCAGATCCTCCTCACTAATCTGCGCAACAAACTCCTCCATGGAAACCTTCTTATCCAGCACATCCACCAGCTTATATCCCTTATCGCCTGTATAGACATAAGTTTCCGGTATCTCATTCGCCCTACGCTCCTGAGGATCAATCGTACGGACCGGCACATCCTCAGTCACTGCCTGATAAGTCCCATCCGGCAACAAAACAGCCTTCATCCTCTGAAACTTCTCAACCGGCGCATAAGCCTCCTCAAGCTCCTCAATCACCCGGAACTCTTCCTCATAACATCCGACAGATACCGCACTTCTCACATCACTGCCGACAAAAATCTCATAAGTTCCCTCTTCCAGAACATAACAAGACTTATGCCCGGTCACACCACTGTCATCATAAGAAGCCATATCATACTTCGGAATAACAATACAAACCTCTTCCTGCTCTCCAGACTCCAGCTCCTTCGTCTTCGCAAACCCAATCAGCTTTCTCGCCGGATTTCCAAGTTTCCCCTGCGGAACCTTCACATAAACCTGAACAACCTCTTTCCCCTTTACCTCACCGGTATTGGTAGCCGTTGCAGACACCGTAATCTCATCCCCTGTATTCTTAAGAACCCCCGCCTTCATCTCAAAAGTTGTATAAGACAACCCATATCCAAACGGATAAAGCACCTTATCCCTCGCAAACGTCTCAAAATAACGATATCCGACATAAATATCTTCCTTATAATAATTCTTAAACGGATCCCCGAAATTCTCAGTAGACGGATAATCCTTAATATCAGCAGCAATCGTATCCGTCAGCTTACCACACGCACAAACCTTACCAGTCAGCACATCAGCCACACCATTTCCACCTTCCTGGCCCCCCTGCCATACATACAGAACAGCCTGCGGACGATACTTCTCCACCCAGCTCATATCAATAATATTACCAACATTAAGCACAACAACTGTACGCTTACTCACCTCACAGACACGGCGGATCATATCCTCCTCCGTCTCCGTCAGACAATAACTGCCAGCCTTCGCATTGTTATCCTGATCCTCACCCGCAGTTCTGCCAATAACAACCAGAGAAACATCATTCCTGCGCGCACAGTCAAGCATCTCCTCTGTCACATCCATCTCCTTCTGACACCAGGGCACACGCCCCCAGCCCTGACCTTCATCATAAGGATTCTCCATAATCCAATCCTCATAAATCCCCATCAGCTTCTCATCCAGATGAACCCCTTCACACTCCTTCAAAGCATCCAGAATCCCCACGACATACCTCGTATTCACCAAACCACCAGAGCCAAGCCCACTCTTATAATAATGAAACGCCATACGCCCAAAAACAGCAACCCTCTCCCCATCTCTCAACGGAAGCGCCTGCCCCTCATTCTCCAGCAACACACACCCCTCAGCCACAGCCTGTCTCGCCAATGCAGCATACTTCTCCAAATCCAGCTTATAACTATTCATAATATCTATTTCCTTTCTCCACAAAAGCCATCACACACACCCTTGTACAACCTCAACCACTGCAATGGCATTCCCAATGACCTTTCAAAATATTTACCATTTCCCATCTTATCAGAAAACCCTCCCATTGGAAACACCAAATATTTACAGAAAAATAACCAACCAACCAAAAAAGAATGTTACCTACCACCCTTAAAGCAAGTAACATCCTCTATTCAAAAAAACTACCACAACCAGTTCCCAATTATTCTTTATGCACCTTCGGAAACTTCATACAGATTTCAGTTCCACTTCCCACCTCACTTCTAAGTCCAACACTACCATCCAAAGTACTAACCGCATGCTTCACAATCGAAAGCCCCAATCCAGTGCCCCCAATCTCCTTAGAATGACTCTTATCCACCCGATAGAATCTCTCAAACACCCGATCCTGATCTTCCCTCGGAATTCCAATCCCCGTATCCTTAACCACAATCTGCACCTCCTGTGCCGTCTGCTCCAGAAAGATACTCACACTACCATCATTCCTGTTATACTTAATCGCATTATCACAAACATTATAAACAGCCTCCTCAAGAAGAGTCCTGATTGCCTCCATCTTCATCGACTCTCCACAGATATAAAGATGCACATTCATCTTATATGCTTTCTCCTTCAGACTGTCAAACGCACTCTTACAAACCTGATAAACATCCACCGGCTCCCATACATAAGGCGTCTTCTCCTCATCAAGCTGTGAAATCTGGATCACATCTTCCACAAGCTGAAGCAACCTCTGTGACTCCTTATAGATACGTCCTGCAAACTTAGGAATATCCTCCTCCTTCACAAAACCACCCTGAATAATCTCCGCAAATCCGGAAATAGAAGTCAGAGGCGTCTTTAATTCATGGGAAACATTTGCAGAAAACTCCCTGCGCAGATTCTCCCTCTCAAGCTTCTCTGTCACATCCACAAGCAGGATCACCGCACCCTCCGTCTTCTGTCCCCGTATCACAGGATTGGCGATCAGCTGAATATCACTTCCATTTAATTTCAGGACAAGCTCCTCATGTTCCCCTTCCAGAACATGTTCAATTGCATGGCGGAAATCCTCCGCGCGATCCAGACAGTAAACACTTTCTCCCTGACGCACCTTGTCCATCCGGAACAGATTCCATGCACTGGAATTAGCCGAAAGAATCATCGTATATTTATCGATCACGATCAGACCTTCCTGCATATTTTCTGTAATCAGTGAAAATTCCTGCTGCTGCTGTTTTGCCAGTTCCAGCTGATTCTGAATCTCCCTGTTCTGCCTGTGTATCTTACTCAATAAGGGTGAAAGTTCCTCATAAATCTGATTCTCTTCCGGATGCTCCAGATCCAGTTCATTCACCGGTTTCACGATCTTCTTTGATATCACAGACGCAATAATTCCTGAAAGAACAAGCATAATAAGCAGAATCCAGCACAACGGCAGCACCAGGTTCTCCACCAGAGCAAACACCGAATCCTGCGTTCCCGAAACCCTGAGAACCGTACCGTCTTTCAGGCGTAGAGCGTAGTAGGTCGTTTTTTCGGAAAGAGTATCTGAATACCTCGAAGATTCTCCCGCACCATACTTCTCAGCCTTCTGAAATTCATCTCTGTCCCTATGGTTTTCCATCTCAGAAACATCTGCCTCATTGTCAAAAAGCACCGTTCCATCCTGAGCAATATATGTAATTCTGGCACTCTTATCCTTGATATTTTTAAGATAATCTGCGCCCTGCTGTTCCACTCCATATTCCAGATAAGCAGCTTCTTTTACCAGTTCATCTCGCATCTGTCTGTCAAAATTTCTGTAAAGAATCCCCAGAACCAGTGCCAGTCCTGCTGCCAGAACCACTGCGCACACCAGCATCATAGATTTAAAAATTTTCTTTGTCACTTCTCTTCCCATCCCTTCATTATATGATTTCAGTTATATTACCATATATCATTCTTTCTATAAAATAACCTATAGCAATTCTACAAAATAATGCAAATAAGACAGTCCAGCAGAGTGCGAAGGGCAAGGAAGATATCTGCCGGCGTGCTGGCGCACGACAAAGATATCTGACGCGGGACTTCACTCTCTGATGGTCTGGATTAATTGCATTATTTTTGAAAATTGCTATAAGTCAACAGTGTATTTACAGCCTTAAATATACTCAAATATCCGCAAACGGTTCCCGCCTGCGGATATATATCGTCTCTGTCTGCAAACTTTCGTCGCTTATAACACGAGACCTCCATCATTCAGTTAATTATTCAGATAATCCTGATGTTCATTATTCCTGTGCTGGCCTGTGATAGAATATTCCACCCATTCTGCAATATTTACCGCATGGTCTCCGATACGCTCGAAATACTTGGCAGTCATAAGGAGATCCAGTCCGGTCTTGGCATCCAGTTTTCCCCCGTAGATCATATCTGCAAGTTTCTCTTTGATCTCATTAAACGCATCATCCACCACATCATCTCTGTCAATGACATTTCGGCACAGCTCCAGATCACTCTTTACAAATGCATCCACACTCTCTGTCACCATACTCACTGTGTCCTCTGCCATCTTTGTGATCGTATCCGGTATCGCACTGGTATCCTTTGCAATATATAAGGAAAGATCTGCAATGTCTGCGGCCTGATCCCCGATACGTTCCATATCAGAAACCATCTTCAATGCAGCGGAGATTTCTCTTAAATCTCTTGCCACCGGATGCTGATGAAGCAGAAGACTCAGACAGAGGTTCTCAATCTCTCTTTCCTTCGCATCAATGTCTCTGTCCGTCTCAAAAACCCGACGGACAATTTCCTCATTCTGCACCTTCTGGATCGCTTTTGCGGAAAAAGAAATAGCCTTCTCGCAGTAGCTTCCCAGAGTAATAAGCTGGACATGCAGTTCCTCCAGCTGTCTCTCGAAATACTTTGACATAATCAACCAAACCTTCCTGTAATATAGTCCTCTGTACGTTTATCCGCAGGCATGGAAAACAGCTTATCCGTATCTGCAAATTCAATGACTTCTCCCAGTAAAAAGAACGCTGTTTTGTCAGAAATTCGGGTTGCCTGCTGCATATTATGAGTTACCATAACAATCGTATAATCCTTCTTTAACTCCATTGCCAGCTCCTCGATCTTGGAAGTTGAAATAGGGTCAAGTGCGGATGTTGGCTCATCCATCAGGAGCACTTCCGGCTGAACCGCAAGTGCTCTGGCAATGCAAAGCCTCTGCTGCTGTCCACCGGACATTCCCAGTGCACTTTTTTTCAGACGGTCTTTCACCTCTTCCCAGATAGCTGCATCGCGAAGGGATTTCTCTACGATATCATCCAGTTTTGCTTTAGAACGGATTCCATGTGTTCTTGGTCCATATGCAATGTTATCATAGATACTCATCGGAAATGGATTCGGCTTCTGGAATACCATTCCCACTCTTTTTCGTAACAGATTGACATCCATATCTCCGTAAATATCCTCACCGTCAAGCTGTACTTTACCGGTGATCACACAGCCCTCTACCAGATCATTCATTCGGTTTAAAGACTTCAGAAGAGTGGATTTACCACAACCGCTCGGACCGATAAAAGCTGTGATTTCTTTCTCAGGAATCTCCATATTGATGTTCTTTAATGCATGGAACTTCCCGTAATATAAATTCATATTCTCAACTGTTATTTTTGCATTCTCACCCATGTCTTTTATCCTTTCGCAATTCGTTTGGCAACCGCTCCGGACAGGAAATTGATCACAAGAACAAATGCCAGAATAACAACTGCTGTCGCAGATGCCTGATTCATATGAAGGCCCTCACCGGACAGCACATACATATGAAGTGCCAGTGTACGGCCGGAACCCATCAGATTCTTCGGTACTTCTGCAACCGTACCTGCTGTATAGATCAGTGCTGCTGTCTCACCGATCACACGACCGATTGCCAGAATCACGCCAGCCAGGATTCCAGGTACTGCTGACGGCAGAACGATCGTAAAAATTGTACGCAGCTTACCTGCGCCAAGTCCGAAACTTGCTTCACGGTAAGAATCCGGAACAGATTTCAAAGCTTCCTCTGCGGTACGCATGATCAGAGGAAGAATCATGATCACCAGTGTAAACGCACCGGATAAAAGTGACAGCCCCCAGTGAAGTGCTGTCACGAAAAACAACATACCGAAAAGACCATATACAATAGATGGAATACCGGAAAGTGTCTCGGCTGTGATACGGATCACATTTACAAGCTTGCTTCCTTTTTTCGCATATTCTACCAGATAGATTGCTGCAAAAATTCCCAACGGTGCCGCAATCACAAGAGAAACGACCGTCAGGATAAATGTATTGATCAGAGAAGGAAGTAAGGAAAGATTCTCTGAATCGTAAGTTAAACTGAATAAGTCTGTTGACAGATACGGTGCACCCTTGACCAGAATATATCCGATCAGAAAGAACAGTAATGCAAATGTCAGGACTGCACCCAAAAGGGTAAGCAATGCAAGAACACCTGATCCCGGATGCTTAATATATGCCTTCATCTGATCTGAGAACGAAGACTCATTCTGCTTTTTTTCTTTGGACAAATCAATTGCCGCTGCTGTATCAATTTGCATGTTCTGCCCTCCTGTTCAGTAAAGAAAGACTCAGGTTAATGATAAGGATAAAGATAAATAGCACAACTGCCGTTGCAATAAGTGCTTCCCTATGAAGACCTGTTGCATAACCCATCTCAGTAACAATGTTTGCAGTCATGGTACGGACACCTTTCAGGATTCCCTGTGGCATTCTCGGCTGGTTACCTGCAACCATTACAACAGCCATTGTCTCACCGATCGCACGACCGATTCCAAGCACTACAGCTGCCAGAATACCTGACTTTGCTGCCGGAAGCATGACAAAAAAGATGCTTCGCTCCTTGGTTGCTCCCAGTGCCAGTGAACCTTCGTAATAGCTCTCAGGCACACTGCGGATTGCAGATTCCGTAACTCCGATGATCGTCGGAAGGATCATCATTCCAAGCAAAACACAAGCTGCCAGCATACTGGTTCCTGTTCCACCGAAAATCTGTCTGATCAGAGGAACAATGAGAATCAATCCAAAGAAACCATATACAATAGAAGGTACACCTGCCATCAGTTCAATTCCTGATTTCAATGGTCTGTAGATTTTTTTCGGACAGTAACGTGCCATAAAAACAGAAGTAAAAAGTGCGATCGGCACACCAAGAAGAATGGCACCTGCAGTTACATAGATACTTGCTACGATCATTGGAAGGATTCCAAAAATATCATTTGACGGCTTCCACTTTGTTCCCAACAGGAACTTCAGCGGACCGATTTCCCCGATAGCCGGGACACCATTTGCAAACAGAAATGCACAGATCAGAAATACTGCCAGCACTGAAGTACAGGCTGCGATCAGAAACACACATTTCATTGCTTTTTCTTTAAAGTGGTTCATTCATTACACCTTTCTTTCCCTGTATCAAAAATCATAACCTGTCACTTTTACAGCAATTCTGAAAATATGATTTTCGACATACAAACAGCCCGCCTGCTGTATTATTTCATCCACAGGCGAACTGCTCTGAAACTAAATCTGTTACATTATTTAGCAAGATCTTCCCATGTAGTAGTCTCACCTGTGTATACAGCCTTTACCTGATCACTTGTAAGTTCATCAATGTCATTGTCTTTGTTTACGATAACTGCGATACCATCTCTTGCGATAACTGTAGCTGTAAGACCAAGGTCTTTCTCTTCATCCTTCAGGTCACGGGATGCCATACCGATATCTGCTGTTCCTTCTGCCGCCATGTTTACACCTGTTGTGGAATCGCTCTGCTGAACTTCTACAGTTACGTCTTTATTTACTGCTTCATAGCCTTCTGCAAGTTTCTCCATAACCGGTGTTACAGAAGAAGAACCTGCAACTACTACTTTACCGGAAACTCCGTCTGCTGCTTCATAAGCCTTAGCATCTGCTGCTTCTTTGATATATCCGTTGTCCTCTACGATCTTCTGTCCGTCAGAGCTCATGATGTAGTTTACGAAATCCTTTGCTGCATCGCTTTCTTTATCAGATGTAAGGATGTTGAATGGACGTGCGATTTTGTAAGAATCATTGGAAACATTATCTACAGTAGCTTCTACGCCGTCGATCTTAACTGCCTTTACTGTATCATCCAGAGAACCAAGTGAAATATAACCGATCGCATTCTCATCACCTGCAACTGTTGTCATCATAACAGATGTGCTGTTTGTTACACTTGCTTCATCTGTAGTCATATCTACTTTCTCGCCATCTTTTTCTTCTTCAATTCCAAACAGTTCTACGAATGCTCCACGTGTACCGGAACCGTCCTCACGGGATACAACTGTGATGTCTCCGCTTGCTGCACTTACGATTGTTGTGAAAGCTGTTGCTCCGATAACTGCTGCTGTAAGGATTGTTGCGATTTTTTTCTTCATGATAATTTTCTCCTCTTCCCATGAGCCATGTTTTTTAATTTTAAGATAAAGTGAAAGGCTCATTTCCTTTTTAATATTTTTATGTTTTATAACTTGTTGCCTCATTTACAAGTGCTATTATAGGAATCCAAAGTTAAATGTAAAATCACGCTAAAGTAAAATCTTTGTAAATTGAAAATTTTTGTGAAGGTTGTAAAAACAGGCTCCAGATGCTATCATAAGCTATATCTTCGTTTAAAATTTATATGCAGGAGGATTTTATATATGGAAAACTTAAGATGTGAAAAAGCAGTAGAAAAGAAACATAACGGCTATAACTGTGCACAGGCTGTGGCCTGTTCTTTCTGTAAAGAGGCATCTATGGATGAGGATACACTCAAAAAGATCACACAGGGATTCGGTGCAGGTCTTGGCACTATGGCCGGTACATGCGGAGCAATCTCCGGTGCTGCAGTTGTAGCAGGACTTATTAACCAGGACAAGGCAGGAACCTCTCAGACTGTCCGCTCTGTCATGAATCAGTTTAAACAGCAGAATGGAACTGTAATATGTAAAGACTTAAAGGGTGTGGAGACCGGAAAGGTAATCCGCTCCTGTGATGACTGTGTCAGAGATGCGGTGAAATTCCTGGAAAATGCATTAAAATCAGAAAATTGATTTCAGGCAGATATTTACAATACATAAATACCAACACAAAAGAGGCTATACACCCATAACGTGCATAGCCTCTCTCAATTTTAAATTTCCCGGTTCCCTATTAACTTTATATCAGTAATTTTCTTCTACTATCTGTTTGCAGTCATCTGTTGTTCCTGAACTTTTTTTATTTCCTCCAGAGGCAGATTCAGCATCTCAGCAACCTCTTCCGGAGTTTTTCCACTCATAAGAGCACCAAGAATCATTCCCTCATGACGTCCTTGTTGTATTCCTTTCTGTATTCCATTTTGTTCTCCTGTACGCATTCCTCTTTCGTAAATCCTATCTCCAAATCCTGTCATTTTACCTGCCTCCTTCCGAAATGGCTCTGACCATTTTATATGTGAATATTTTTGTATCCTTTTTATATCACCGTCAAATATTCCATTTTTCTTTTGTATATGGATATATTAACATGAAAATCTAAGCCTTACAATTCTTCCATAACATTCTCTTGCAAAATCGCCCTTTCCAATTTATGATATATCTATCCGGAACAATAATAAAGGAAGTAATTACCTGTAAATAGTTACGATAAATCTAAACGAGGAGAATGTCTATGAAAGTTTTAGTTTACCGCAAATGCAGTACCTGCATGAAAGCCCTGAAATGGCTGGACGAACACAATATCAATTATGAAGAACGGGCTATTAAAGAAGAAAATCCTGCTTACGAAGAACTAAAGGAATGGTACGCAAAAAGTGGTCTTCCACTGAAGAAATTCTTTAATACAAGCGGAATGCTCTATAAGGAAATGGGATTAAAAGATAAGTTAAAAGATATGTCTGAAGATGAGCAGCTGAAACTCCTTGCTACAGATGGAATGCTGGTGAAACGGCCGCTGGTAACCGGAGATAACTTTGTACTTACCGGATTCAGGGAGAAAGAATGGATCGAGGCTATGCACATATGATGTGTGCATAACCTCTTTTTTATAGCAATCGTGGTAACTAATGTGTCAGGTCAGCTTCCTGATCCATTTATAACTTCTGAATCTCAGGAACACAGGCACACATTTAAACAGCTGATCCGACTGGACGGCTACAACTACCCATTCCACCGGAAGTTTCCATACGAACGCAGCCAGGAAAGACAGGGGCATTACAATTCCCCATGTTGAGATCAGATTCATATACATCTGGAATTTTGTATCTCCGCCGCCCTGAATAACACCTACAGAAACAGGCATCTGATAGGACATTCCCACCATAACCACACTCATGACTATCATCAGGTGGTCTGCAAGGATTGTTGCCTCCTCTGTGAGATTATACATAGACAGCAACTGTTTTCTCAAAATAAGTAAAACTATTGCCAGTATAATTCCTATGGAAATATCGATTACTGACAACATCCGTCCAACAGCCTTCACTTCATTTCTGTCGCCCTGACCGATAGACTTTCCGATTACTACAGAGGAAGCAGAAGCGATCGCTACTACTATTACTTTTAAATACTGAAAGAATGTTGTCGCTACGGAATTCGCTGCAATCGCATCCGAAGAAAGATGTCCCAGTATTGCAGTCTGCATAGGAATCGAAATTGCCCAGACCAGTCCGGAAAGGATGACAGGAGTGGATACTTTAATAAAATCCCTGCACAGTTTTCTGTTCTCAGCTGTGAATGTTCCTCTTAACAAGCCACCTTCAAATATCCGGACTTTCTTATCAATCTTTGCCACATAAAACAGAACGATCAGAAACTCCAGGCTTCTGGCTGTCAGTGTTCCTATTGCAGCACCTTTAATCCCCATTTCCGGAAATCCAAAATGTCCGAAGATCAATGTATAATTAATTCCACCGTTTACGATCAGAGATATCACAGAAACAATAAATGAAATCTGCACTGTCTCCACACTTCTCAGCATGGAGATTAGAAGATTACTGATCAGAAATAAGACAAACGTCCATTTCCATATCTTAAGATAAGTCTGGCCTTCCATAATAATATCCGGTGATGTTGTGAACAGGCCAAGCAATTGTTCCGGAAATGCCGAACACACTGCAAGGATGAGCATTGCTGCCAGCAGGCTGAATATCAGTACAATTCCTGTCAGTTTCCTGATCGCACAGGTATCTTTTTTCCCCCAGTACTGGGAACTCATTACGATCAGGGCATTTCCGATCGCAATGGCAAGCTGATTTACAACAAAGAAAATCTGGTTCACAGTGGCTGCCCCGGAAAGTGCATTCTGATCATAGCTTCCAAGCATCATATTATCCAGCATATTCACACTGTATAATTCCGTGTAGTTATTGGGCTTCGACTTGACTCGCTGCCTTACCCTCATGCATGACCTTATATGAGATTTCTGTTCGTCAGACCAGAGATTTGCCCGTGGTTAGTCTGTTCCCACATCCGGCTTCCTTCAGATTCCACCTCACGATGGACACCCTTGCCTTCGGCTATATCCTTCCCACTACCGGGTGGATTCGGGACTTTAACCCGTTAGAAACGTGCGCCACCGGGCGCACAATTTAAAAAGGCTACTGCACACTTTATAGTGCAATAGCCTTTTTACTCATTTTAATTAAATCACAAAACTTCTCAGATATTTTGTGCTAATTTTAACAGATTTTATCTTTTCATCCAGCGAAGCTTCAAAAGCACGGTCTTCTATTTCTATGCAACCATATCCATCAAACTGAATGTCTGTTAATGCTGAAACATATTTTGCCCAGTTTACATCCCCTAAACCAGGAATCTTAGGTGTCATATAATCCAAAGGATATGCCATTACTCCGGCTTCCTTCAATTTATCCTCATAGACTTTTATATCTTTAAAATGTACATGAAAAATCTTATCTTTAAATTCATATAACGGCTTGATATAATCCATTTTTTGCCAGATAAAATGGGATGGGTCATAATTGATACCTAACATAGGACTGTCCAAAATTTCAAATACTTTTCGCCAGATTACAGGTGAGGTCATTAAATTTTGTCCACCTGGCCATTGATCTTGTCCAAATAACATCGGGCAGTTTTCAATTGCTATTTTTACATTTTCCTGTTCAGCTAATTTCAATATTGGCGGCCAAATTTCTCTCATAAGCTGCAAATTGTCTTCAACATTCTTACTTTGGTCACGTCCTATAAAAGTCGTTACCATATTGACACCTAATTTTGCTGACGCACAAATTACCTTTTTTAAATGTGATACTGCACGGTTTCTTTTCTCTATATCTCCATCCATAGTATTCGGGTAATAAGCCAAAGAAGAAGTTTCGATTTTTTTCTTCTTTGCATAATCCAGGATATGACAACAATATGCTTCATCTGTTAAGACTTTTTCGACATTTATGTGACTCACGCCAGCATATCTTCGCTCTGCTTTTTCCACAGGCCAACATGCAACTTCCACACATTCCAGTCCTGCATCTGCCACCAGATCAATTAATTTTTCATAATCGACATCGTCGTATATGGCACTTACTAATCCTAATTTCATTTTATTCCCTCATTCACTGTCTGATTTTCACTGTATGACCACATTCAGAAGCTTCTATACTTGCGAAAACTGCTCTCATTGCGGATAATACACTTTTTCCACTAATTACAGGTTCTTCATTTTTAACAATAGATTCTACAAATGCATCAATAATTCCAGATTTTGTCTGATTATCATTAGTCTGAATCTTATCAATATCATATAATACTTTTTCAACATCTTTCGTAATGATTTCAATAGCAAATTTGGGATTGGAATATATTTTCATAATTCCCTCTGTTCCATAAAGTACCGTAGAATTGTCTTCTTCTCCATAATAAGACCAACTTGCTGTCATCGTTCCTACAATTCCGTTGTTCATTGTATATATGCAGATTGCATTATCGTCCACCCCGATAAAGTTACCTGCTGCATCTTTTTTATCTAGTGTTCCAACGAATGCTCTTGTCTCCGCTACTGTTGTATCCAACAAATACTGTATCAGATCAGTTTTATGAATTCCTAAATCAGCCATTGCTCCCATTGCAGCTCTTTTTTTATCAAAAAACCAACTGGATTTTCCAGGATCTATGCTCCATGTCTCAGGTCCGCAATGTCCAAAGGTTGTTTTAAATGTTCTGACTGTTCCAATTGCACCATCTGCAATTAATTGTTTTGCCTTCACATGTGCCTTTGCAAGTCTCTGATTCTGACCAATCATAAGAAACTTTCCATTTTCAGACGCTGCTTTTACCATTTTCTCACAGTCTTCCAATGTCGTTGCCATTGGTTTTTCGCAAAGAACATGTTTTCCACAATTTAATGCCTGAATAGAGATTTCCGCATGGGCATTATTTGCCACACAGATACTAACTGCATCAATTTGTTGATCTGCTAATAATTCTTCTACTGAAGAATATGCTGTTGCATCATATTGACTGGCAATTTCAGATGCTCTTTCAAAATTCAGATCATATACTCCGATAATCTTACAGTCTTTGTTTCCTGCATATTCAGGAAGATGTCTGGTCTGTGCAATTTTCCCACACCCTATTACGCCTATTCTTACCATATTCCCCCCTCCGGTTTTATCAGACACTTTTCTCCAGTGTCTTCATATAGTTGATTGCCTGTTCCGCATATTTATCCATCAAATGAGACTTTGTTTCAAGATCTCCGGACTCATATGGATTGGCTAATCTCGGCATAAATTCCATGGTCAATGGTCCTTTATAACCGATATCTCGGAGCACATAAAACATTTCCTTAAAATCTGTCTTTCCAAGTCCTGCTGCCTCACGTGTATTATCTGCAATATGTACATGAATCAGCCGATCTGCAATCATTCTCAGGCTTGCTCCAATATTATTTTCTTCCAAACTCATATGAAACATATCTGCCATAATCCAGACAGCCGGATGATTCATTTCACATACAAATTTGTATGCTTTTGTTAAAGTATTCAAAAAGTATGTTTCATATCGGTTGATGGCTTCTATTGCAAGTTTTACATTTTTAGATGCAGCATAATCTGCAGCAATTTTCAGATTCTTTTTTGCATTTTCCCACACTTCATCATATGTATAGCCTTCCGGAAGCGCAACTCTTCCCACAGGAGAAGGCACCACAATTATATAAGGAGCACCCACTTTGACAGCAAAATCAACGCTGTCTTTAATATATTGGATCGCTGTATTTGCACACTCCGGATCTCTGGATGTCAGATCTCTTTCTTCTGGAAAGATACCACACAACGATGTGCATTCCATTTCGTATTTTTTTAATAACGAAACCATTCTTTCCTGATCAATTGTATACGGCTCTGCTGCAAATTCTATTCCATCATAACCATTTTTTTTCAGTCTCTGAAAACTGTATTCTATATCTTCGTTTCCTACAATCCATTGTGTCATGCTATATTTATACATAACCTTTTCACCTCGACTTTGTGCTTTTAGTTCTCATCCGGATATAAGATAACCTCTAAACCAACACCTTTTCTCATAGCATCCAGTCCCTCTGCGAATTTAGACATCGGGAGCTTATGTGTGATTATCTTTTCAACAGGAATGATTCCTGCTTCCAGTGTCTTTACCGTTCTGGACATAATATAGTTTCCGATATAGTTACCAAAAATGCTCAATCCTTTTGACACAATATCGTTTTGGCAAATTGTTTCATTTACAGCTCCGTTCTGACCCATTAATACAATTCGTCCACCTTTACATGTATTTACAATTGCATCATTAATCAAAACACCCACTGCATCTACAGAAATGTCTACGCCGCGTCCACCTGTAATTTTAGCAATTTCTTCAGCAAGATTCTGTTTTGTTGGGTCAATAATAATGTCTGCTCCGCAATCCATTGCATATTTTGCTCTATATTCTGAAGGTTCTGAAACAATGATTTTTCCTGCACCATTTGCTTTCATCAGCATAATGAAATACAGTCCAATTGGACCACCGCCAAGAATTAATACCGTTTCTCCCGGGAGAACTCTAACCCAATCCATAGCTCCCATTACACATTTTACCGGCTCAGCAAAGATTGCCAGATCTTTATCCATATCATCTGGAATTTTCGTTAATGCTACTTCTGGAGCAACAAAATATTTTGCAAACACTCCATCACAGGTTACACCCATTACTTTTTCATTTTCACACATGTTTGCTTTTCCCTGTCGGCATGATTCACAGTATCCGCATGGAATATTCGGTACCAGAACTACTCTGTCTCCTACTTTCAGTCCTTCTACACCATCTCCGATTTCTCTTACAGTTCCTACACACTCATGTCCAAGGATACTTCCCTTTGTTCCAATAAATCCAGGAGGGTTTCCAAGTACATGCACATCTGTACCACAAATACTTGCTGCTTCTACTTCTACCAATACATCATTTACTTTTTTAATTTCAGGTACTGATCTTTCCTCATATGTCCAAGTTGCTAAATCTTTAAATACAATCGCTTTCATTTTTTTGTCACAGTAATTTCTACTGTATCCTCCTCTCTGTAAATAATCACAAATTAATTTGTAGCTGCATTGCGGTTATCCATAATAACTGCCGCAAGTATAATGATTCCCTTAATTACTTTTTGCCAATAGCTGGATACATTTATCATAGTAAGTCCATTTGTCAGTACTCCGATAATCAGCACACCCAGGACAACTCCCCAAAGTTTGCCTTTTCCTCCAGACATACTGGTTCCTCCCAGCACAACCGCTGTAATAACATCCATTTCTGACCCTTCGCCTGTTGCCGGTAATCCACCGCCAAGTCTTCCTGCCAGAATGATTGCCGCAAATCCATTTAAAAATCCGGCAATTACGTATACAGTAATGCGAATTTTGTCTACATTGATTCCTGACCATTTTGCAGCCTGTGCATTTCCTCCACATGAATAAATATATCTTCCAAATCGTGTATGTTTTACCAAAATCATTCCCAAAATTAAAACAATGATCATAAAAATAACTGGAAGCGGAATCAGATTAAACACATAGCCTGTACCTAAAAATGTAAATTTCGGGTTTGTTACACCTATTGGTGATCCTCCTGTAATAATATATGCAAATCCCCTGCATATACTCATTGTAGCTAATGTTGTAATAAATGCTGGTACACGAAATTTTGCTGTGAAAATTCCATTGAACAGTCCAATTGCAATTCCGAGTGCTAAGGCTACAATTAACGTTAAACATGTACTTTCTGTTGTTTTAAATACAATTGCACTAATAACGCCTATAAACGCATACATTGAACCTACTGACAGATCAATATCCCCTAAAAGAATGATCATGAACATACCTAGGGAAGATATTCCGGTAATGGAAACCTGTCTGAGCACATTAATCATATTTGAAGTAGTAAAAAAGTTTTGCGTCATAAAGGCAAAAATTATCAATTCTGCCGCTAATAGCAGCACAAGTGTCAGCTGTCGTATCATTTCAACTCTTATTGATACTCCGCTTTCTGTTTTTCTATTCGTTTTATTATTCATTTTTCCCTCAACTTATCGCAGCATGCATTATTTTTTCCTGGTCATAATCCTTCGTCTGACCATCTAATGTTATCTTTCCATCGTGCATAACAATGACTCTGTGACTTACTCTTAAGATTTCCGGAAGATCTGATGAAATCATTATGATACTAACACCCTGATCTGCCAGTTTTCTCATAATATCATAGATTTCTGCCTTGGCTTTTACATCAACGCCTCTCGTTGGCTCATCCAGAATCAGCACATCCAAGTCTAATGACAGCCATTTTGAAATCACCACTTTTTGCTGATTTCCACCACTTAATCTTCCTACAATCTGTTGTCCTCCACGTGTCGCTATCGACAGCGCATTGATATAATGATCTGTGATTTGTGCTTCTTCTCGATCTGATTTCAGCAGCCAGGGCAAATCTTTTAATTTTACAACTGTCAAATTATCCTGCACATTATGCTTTAGAACCAGTCCCAGCTGTTTACGATCTTCTGGTACCATTCCTATTTTATTATTGATTGCATCTTTTGCTGACTTAAGATTTAATACTTTACCATCTTTTTTTATTGTTCCACATGGACTTCTGTCAATGCCAAACAAAACTCTTGCCAGTTCTGTCCTTCCGGCACCTACCAATCCAAATATACCAGTAATTTCACCTTTATATGCTTTGAAACTTATAGGGTCTTTATACTTTGAAGTGATCACATTTTCTGCTTCAAGTACAATTTCACGATTTTCATCTATTTTATATTCTGAATAACTTTCTTTAAATTCTCGCCCTATCATCAATTGAATCAGTTTTTGTTCAGTAGTATCTTTAATATTTAGAGTGTCGATTTTTTCACCGTCTCTAAATACTGTTACTCTGTCTCCGATTTCAAATATCTCTTCCATTCTATGAGAAATATAAATAATGCTGATACCTTCTTTTTTCAGTTTAGCGATCAGCTTAAAGAGCGTTCTTACTTCTCTTTCTGAAAGACTTGACGTAGGCTCATCCAATATAATGATTTTTGCATTATGTGACAGACATTTTGCAATTTCTACACATTGTTTCTGTGCTGTAGAAAGATTTTCAACAAGCTCTGTTGGTGGTGCATCAATCTCCACCATTTCCATCCATTTCAGAGCATCCTGATTCATTTTATTCCAATCAATAAGTCCTTTTTTCACCGGTTCATAGCCCATAAATATATTTTCGGCTATCGTCATATTTTCCATCAGGTTGAATTCCTGGAATACCATGCTTATTCCTTTTTCCAATGCCATTTTAGGATTTGAAAAAGCAATTTCTTCCAAATTTCCTTTTCCGTCATCCAGGTATATGTTTCCTTTATCCTGTTGGTAAACACCCGTTATAATCTTCATTAAAGTCGACTTTCCAGCTCCATTTTCTCCCATAAGAATATGTGTCTCTGCACTGTCTAATTCAAAATCGACATTTTTCAAAATTGGTACATGGGAAAATGATTTGGAGATTCCGGTAGCTTTTAATATTGTTTTTTTCACTTTTTCGTCCCTCAAGCTATATTTTGATGATCTGTGGTCAGATTCCAACTGCCCACAGATCATCTGTTATATATTTTGTTCTAAACAAGGAAGGAAACTTTTATTCTGAAGAATGTAGCATACCTTCTTTTATTTGTTCAGATATTCCTCATTTCTTTCAATAATTTCTGCGCAATTATCTGCAGTTACTAATTCACATTCAATTGCAATATCTTCCACCTTTTCTCCGTCAAGATATTTTACTGCATTCTCAAGAGCTTTATATCCCATTGTATATGGATCCTGAGAAACTGTAGCAACCAGGTTAGTTCCATTCTGGATAGCTTCCATAACTTCCCCATCTGTATCAACTGCAACTACATTAATATCTGAACGATTTAATGACTGTGTCGCTGCATATGCTCCCAGTGCCATTTCAGCGTTTGCGCCCCATACAAATTTGATATCACCATTTGCCTGAATGATACTTTCTGTTGCTGCCAGAGATGAACTTCTGTCTGCATTACAATCCTGTTCGGAAACAATTTTTATATTAGGATACTTTTCTTCCATTTTATCTTTGAATCCTTTTGCTCTGTCAGCAGTTGCAGATGCTGCCGGCCATGTCAGAATTGCAATCTCGCCTTCTCCATTCATTTCAGTTCCTATATAATCTGCTGCAATCTCTCCAATGCCGTAATTATCGGAGCTTACAAAACTTGCCACATCCACGCCTTCAATACCAATATCGCATGTTCCAACTGCAACACCTTTATCCTGTGCTTCTTCGATAACCGGAACAATTCCTTCTGAATTACATGGTCCTACAATGATGTAATTTGTTCCCATCTCAACAAAATTTTCTATATCTGCTACTTCCTGCTGCAGATCCCCATCTGCATATTTATAATTAAATTCAACTCCAAGATCTTTTGCTGCATCCTGCATTCCAATTGTTTTAATTTCCCAGTGTTCTACAGCACCGTATCCATGGGAAGCAGAAATAACATATCCATCTGATTCTGCTGATACTGTCATTGCTCCACATAATACCATTCCCATTGTTAACATTCCGATTACCATTTTTCTTTTCATTTTCAAGCTCTCCAATCTTTTAATTTATGAAAATAATTTTTTCAGATATGTAATAGACTCTTCTGTGTACTGATCATAGAATTCTTCCTGTACAATTCCGCTAAATGGATTTGCTGCTGCTGGTAAGAGTTCCATAGAAATCCATCCATTATAATCAATATCTTTTAATGCCTGTGCAATTTCTTCAAAATCAATATGACCTCTTCCAGGTGCTGCTCTGTTACTGTCTGCAATGTGGAGATAATACAATTTCTTTCCTACATTTCTAATTGCATCTCCCATGTTGCTTTCCTCAATGTTCATATGGAATGTGTCACCCATGACACCAACATTCTCCAGTCCTACTTCATTAACCATTTTGAGTGCCATATCAAGTTTTGTTATCAAATATGTTTCATATCGATTCCATGCTTCTAATGTAAGACGAATATTATTCTTTAAAGCATATTCTCCGGCTTCCTTCAGTCCTTCTACTGCCCATTTCCAAGCTGTTTCAAATGGTGCATCAGCGTCAATTTTCATATTCGCTGTCACCTGTGTACTAATTGATTTTGCTCCAATCGCAACAGAAAAATCCACGCACTTCTTCATATATTCTACTGCCTGTTTTCTGATTACTGGATCATCTGAAACAAAATCTCTTTCATTTGTAAAAATTGCACAGATAGAACTGGCTTCAATATTATTCTCTTTCAAAAGTCTGCAGATTTCAGCTGTATCAAATTGATCTGGTTCACCTACAAAATCTACACCATCATAGCCAAATTTTGCCGGTCCGACCGTTGATTCCGCTCTGCAATACTCTCACCGGCGTATACCAGTGTGTTGTAAGAAATTTTTACGTTCATTTTCTTCCTCCTTGTTATGTTTTTCATTTCTTTATGTAACACCATGATATATTGTTTCACTGTTTAAGCCAATCAAAATCTCGTCTTATTGTTCATTTTCGTTGTTTTATACTTTTTTTTAACTGTTTTTTTGTTTATTTTGCCGTATCATGGCACCTGTTTCATGTAACATTTTCATGTAGTTACATTTTTTTATTTCATGTAGTTACATTTTTTTTATTTATTCCTTTTACATTTTGCAATTTTATGCTATAGTAGTATTATAACTTATCAATATACGGAGGAATGTATGCAGTCTAAAAAAATTACAATCCGTGATGTTGCAAAAGAGGCTAATGTATCTATTGCAACTGTATCACGCGCATTAAATAATAACTGTCATGTTAAAAAAAATACTTTGGATTCTATTTTTCAGGCAATAGAAAAACTTGGCTATCAATATGGTGAAACAAAATTATCCGATAATACACCATCTGCTTATCCTACCGGCACGCTTCCTCTTACTCAATCAGATGAGCAGACTGATAAAATTCTCCTTATGAATATTCCGGATATGTCAAATCCCTTTTATTCAAAAATTATTGACGGTGTTTTATCATCTGCAAATATGCGCTCTATGTCTGTCGTTTTTACATCGTTTAAATTTAGCTCTGATAACGTAGACAAATTTATTCATATGATTCATCGTTTAAAAGCAAATGGCGTGATTACTTTAAAATAGTATTTCTCCATCAGCATTAAAGCTAATTACTTCCCATGTTCCAGTCGTACAATGTTGTGAATATTTTGACAATCCGTATGCCTCCTACGTAGGAATTGATGATTTTGCATCTACCGAACTCGCATTAAACTATTTTCTTTCAATTGGGCGAAAAAAAATAAGTATTATAAATGGACCTATTGAATTTAATTATGCAAGAATACGTCTCGCTGCATATAAATCCATTATGGCTTCTGCTAATATTGATTATCCTTCTAACTGGATTATCCAGTTGCCAGAATTAAATCATGATCTTGCTTTTACATCAATTGTGCAGGTTCTGTCTTCACCAAACCCACCAGACTGCTTTTTCGCCATTTCAGATAATCTGGCTGCTGCTGCTATAAAGGCAGTACAATACTGTAATTTAAAAGTTCCTTCAGATGTTCTTGTCATTGGATTTGATAATACAAATATTTCTCAATTGTCAACTCCATCTATTACTACGATCAAACAGCCTTGTTCTCAACTTGGATATCTTGCTTCTGAACTTCTGATTGAAAAAATCAATAATCCAGATACCGAAATTAAGCAAGTTCAACTACCCACTGAATTAATTATTCGTGAATCTACATCACAGGAATAAATACAAAAAAGACAGTGATTTCGCGCAAACATGAAATCACTGTCTTTTCTTATACATATTTTCAGTCAAAGATTCTCATAATATCCTGATATCGATTCACTACTCGATAAATCTCTACACTGTGAGCACATCTTAAATTCCGGTACTGTCATCTGCAGAATTGGAATAATAATCTCCTTATTACTCATAAGCTGTTTCATTCCCGCATCATATTCTGCACCATTTACTCCAGACGTATATACGTCTATTATTGTCTCATCACGCATGATTTCTCCTCTCCAAAGGAACTGGAACTGTTATTCTTTTGTATATAAATATATTAACATGCAAGTCTTTCTCTTGCAATTCCTTCATAATACTTATTCTATCCAAATATAATTGAAAAAGATACTACTCTGTATCATCTAATACATTTTGCAGAGCTAAAACACATGAATAATGGCTTGCAAATATGCCACAACAAATAGTAACATTTTCTTGCAAAATCCTCTTCAGCAATTTATGATAGATGTATCTAAACTGTTTTACGAAAGGTATTGCTACTATGAAGCTTGCACTCGCCCAAATATCTATGGCCTCAAATATGCAGGAGAATCTGGAAAAATCTTTGTTATTTTGTGATCAGGCAAATGGAACTGATTTACTGTTTTTCCCAGAGATTCAGCTTTCTCCATTTTTTCCTCAGTATGAAAAAAGGAACGTTGACTGCTATTGTCTTCAGCCTGATTCTGTGGAAATCTCAAAATTAAAAGAAAAAGCAGCACAGCATCACTATTATCTGTCACCTAATGTCTACCTGGAGCGTCAGGGAAAAAGATATGATACTTCCCTGTGGATTACACCCGATGGACAGTTAGCAGATACTGCCCAGATGATTCATATCGCACAGGCAAAACAGTTCTATGAACAGGACTACTACACTCCTTCCGATACAGGATTTAAAGTATTTGACACACCCTTCGGAAAAATAGGAATCGTCATCTGCTATGACAGACATCTCCCGGAAAGTATCCGCACCTGCACGCTAAAAGGAGCCGATCTGATCATTATTCCCACTGCCAACACGAAAGCAGAGCCAATGGAAATGTTTGAATGGGAAATGCGTGTCCAAGCTATGCAGAATCAGGTGTTTATTGCCATGTGTAATCGCGTCGGAAGAGAAGACGCCATGGATTTCTCCGGTGAATCACTGGTTATTCATCCAAGTGGTGATATTCTTGCAAAAGCAGATGATTCCGAACAGCTTCTCACCTGTGAGATCAATCTCCAGGAAACATCCCAATTAAGAAATAAAATACCTTATCTGAAAACACGCAGACCTGAATGTTATTTATAAGGAGGGACCTCATCATAAATCATGTGGAAATGCCGTTAAGTCTGTAGGAGGATACCATGCACATGCAGCCTGTGCTCTGCTTGATTTTTCCAGATGTTCTCCTACATCTAAACCTGAAGCATTATCCAGTGCTGCCATACATGTAAGATAACCTCCTGCCGATTCTCCCATAACGCCAATCTTTTCCTCATCAATATTGAACCTTTCTGCATAAGCTCTCAGATAACGTATAGCCGCCTTTACATCCTGAATCTGCGTTGGATATTTTCCTTCATTAGATGTACGATATTCATCCAATCACTGCTACTTTTTACCCATTATTTCATTTCCTCCTTGTGTTTGCTTTCTGTTTGTTTATGGGTATATTTTAGCAACAAAAAAAGAGAAACTCTCTCTAAAAACGGAAACGGCACATTTTAATGACCTTATTATAAACAAATTTCTTTTCTTTTTCTATCCAGGTCAAAAAAATTAATACTTTTTTTGACCTGGACAGAAGACAAACTCTTACTCTGCCAATAACACCTTACATCTTTTCTTATAACAGGCAATTCCATATTTTACAACATTCTCCATACCATCCCCAAGTAGTGCTGCCTCATAATGCTTTTCCTCAATCTGTTGGATTGCCTTATTGCAGGCAGAATCAAATGCTGCATCTTCTGCATATTTGATTTCCACTACAATACCAGTCCGGCTCTCTGGAACTTCAATGAGAATGTCACTGTATCCTTCTCCGGACTCTGCGTTAGATTTCACCAGCCAGTTTTCCTTATATCTGAGAAGTCCCAGAATCATTCCATGGTAAAAATTCTCCTTTTTCTCTCTGCCAGATGTGTCCCGAATACTGATAGTATTCCAGAGATATTCATTCAGAAGCTTTTCAATTTTCACAGCGTCTTTCTGTGGAAAAGCCTGACAGAAAGCTTCCAGTGTCCCTGTATCCTTCCTTGATGACTTACGGAACCATTCCCGAATCTGCGTTATAAATAATTCTCTGATTTCTCTGTTAGGAATTGCCAGACGATATTTCCTACCGTCTACTCTGCCTCTCTGAGTCAGATAACCGGTAGTAAATAATACGCTCCACAGATTTTCTATCGACTGATCCAGCTCACTATAGGTCAGTTCCTGATGAATCTCTTTTATAACCTCGTCACCTGCAATCAGGCTCTCAACCTCATTTTTCGTAACACTGTCTGCTTTGTCAATCAAACGACGTACAATGGCATTTCCGCTGGTATTAGACCAATAATTCTGAGGATATGCATCTTCATCTGCCCGCAGATCGTCACAGAAATTAATCACATCCCAAGGACAATATACATCCGTTTTTCCAAAACGATAACCGTCATACCATTCTTTCATTGTTTCATAATGTTCTTCCAGATCATAATATGCCAGCATTTCTTTAACTTCTTTGTCTGTAAAACCGAAATATTCGTCAAACTGTGCATTTGTAATTGTAAGTGTTTTCAGATTATTAAGTCCTGTAAAAATACTTTCTTTTGAAATCCTCAGACATCCCGTCAGCACTGCAAAGTACAGACTCGGATTCGTTTTTAAAGCATTTCCAAACATTACACGAAGAAGCGATACCATCTGATCATAGTACCCATACTGAAACGCTTTATCCAGAGGAACATCATATTCATCTATAAGAAGAATTACGTTTTTTCCATAATGCCTGCAAAGTAAGTCTGACAAAGTTTTCAGACTGGTACCCAATACATCATTTGTCATGGCAAAAAGACTGCCTGTACCTTTTCCTATTTCTGTAAGCTGCTGATAAATGTCTTTATCTTTATCAGATAGTCTGTCACTTTCCAGAAGAAATCCGAAGCGCAAAGCTTCCTGTCCTATAATATATTTCATTGCTGCCAAAGCTTCCTGAAATGTCTGTCCCTCTACGCCTTTAAGGCTAATAGAAATCACCGGAAACTGCCCCATATATTCCTGGCACAGTTCTTTTTCCTCTGAGATCTTCAGACCATCAAACAGTGTCTTATCACAACCAATTTCAAAAAATGTCTGCAGCATAGACATATTGAGACTTTTTCCAAATCGTCTCGGTCGGGTAAACAGATTTACTTCTGCCCAATTTTTCAAAAGCTCGACCAACAGACCTGTTTTATCTATATAGTAAAAGTCATGCTGAACCAGTTTGTTAAAAGAATCGACTCCTACCGGCAGTTTCTTTTTATTGCTCATCTGTTTACACTCCTCTCTGAAAATGGTACTGTTCACTCCATGCCCAGCAACCTAAAAATACATTTCTTCCATTCATTCTTTTCCTTATCTTAACATCCCCAAAAGACAATAGCAAGGATTCTATTTTAGTAGCTTCAACTACAAAAAAGAGATCGTTACTGTTCACTCCGTTCACGGTAACGTAGCCACTGGGACGGAAAGTCATTCATTCATAACCGATTTATGATTTATCTGGCAGGAAGTATAGATTTCCTTAATTTTCTCAGCTATCTGCTGTAATTTCTGGGCACGATGTCCGAAGATTCTCAATGCCAGATCACCCGTAGTCAGGCGGGTAACACCGCCGTCTACTTCTGAATCTTCATCCAGAATCTGCCAGATCTTTTCCTTCAGTTCTGATGTTCTATCCAGACCATCCGCGTCACCTCTGTCACATAGTTTAGACAGAAACAGATTTGCCATATGTGTGAAACCCTCGTACAACCCGATTCCTTCCATCGGCATTTTGCCCGGTTCATATCTGGTGTTGTCTCTGTAGATCAGTTTTTCTCCCCGGTACAGCAATACCTTTGAGGAAAATCTGCGATACTGAAATCGTTCCTCATGTGCATTTCGACCACAGGAAATGATCTCCAGCAAAAACAATTTCGAAGTTTCATCTTCCAGATGAATCGTCATTTTGCTGTCAAAAGCAGACTGTGCAAAAGGGATTACAGGCTGAGGATAATAGTATAATGCAGCATTTTTATCTACCTGCACTTCTATGGTACGGCTGGCAGAGCCTTCATCCATCTTGTGAATCTTCTCGAAAGACTGGGACAGAATCTCCAGGTCTGCACCTTCTTTTACATGGTAGGAAAATTCCTGTGAATCTCCTGCCATGATTCCGGCAGATGCGCAGAGAGGCATGATCTGGATTCCTCCATTTTCCTTTTCAAAAGGTGTCATGATCTTGTATGGTGCTGTAAAAGACAGGTCTTCCAGAATGGTTTTTCCATCTTTCAGTGCGGCGCAGGCACTGATACGGGAAACTTTTCCAAATTTGTTATCCATAGGCTTTCTTTACATTCCTTCTAAGAGTACATTCTTCTTAATCCATTCCACTACTTTATCCACGTTCTCATCTCCGCGGATATTTGTGAACTGGAATGGTCTGTCACCGCGCATTTTTCTGGAGTCTCTTTCCATTACTTCGAGACTTGCACCTACATATGGAGCCAGGTCGATCTTGTTGATGACAAGGAGATCAGAGCGTGTGATTCCAGGACCGCCTTTACGTGGAATCTTATCTCCTTCTGCTACATCAATGACGAAGATGGTTGCATCTACCAGTTCCGGACTGAATGTTGCAGACAGATTATCTCCACCACTTTCGATGAAAAGAAGTTCAATATCAGGGAAACGCTCCATCATCTCATCTACTGCTTCCAGATTCATGGAAGCGTCTTCGCGGATCGCTGTATGAGGACAGCCGCCTGTTTCCACACCAATGATACGCTCTACCGGAAGAACACTGTTCTTTGCCAGAAACTGTGCGTCTTCCTTTGTATAAATATCGTTTGTGATGACGCCGATGCTGTAATCTTTTGCCATCTTTCTTGACAATGCTTCAATAAGTGCTGTTTTTCCGGAACCTACAGGTCCGGCAACTCCGATTTTTACATATGACATACCGATTTCCTCTTTTCTACTTTACTTGTTGATAGCTTCTTATAATCTGTTCGCTAATTTTCCACATATAAATTTTTAAGATTTCATATTATGCACATGATTCTATTTCTATTCACATTTTAGCCTGGAAAAACTAATGTCAGATTCAAACTACGACATATATAACCTGGAATAGAGTTTCTCATGCTGGATTCCTCTGATATCAAATCCCGGCGCAGAGAGACACATATCTTCTTCACTTCTTGTCATCACATCTTTTAATATCTCGTCAAATTCTCCATAACAGCCACTTAGCAGCTGCTGCCCGGATGTCTGACTCAATGGAATTGTTTTTACACAGTTTGTCACAATAGCTGAGGTCTGTGCATAGAGATAATGCGTTAAGGCTTCCTCCAGCGGAATCTGCATTTCTGCGCAGAAAACTCCGTAAATACAGCAATGATTTACTGCTTTTCCTTTTCGTGCATCCAGATATTCTCTGAAAATCCCGTTTTCACTGATGGATAATCCAAGTTTTTCAATGGTCTTTGCGAAACGGGAACCCATTTTTCTGGCTGCCTCTCTCTGCTCCATAGGAATTCTTGATGCTTCCAGAAGTTCTTCCAGATATAGAAGTTCTTTCAGGTCTTTTTTCTCAGCCGCTTCATAGGCTAGTCTGGCTGCCAGAAGCTCTGTGTATGCAAGATTCCATTTGATTTTGTGCGTAATATATTCTCTGGCTGTGTCTACATCGTGGACAATTCCCCGCTGGATATAAGTCTCCAGTCCCTGTGAATGAGAATAGCCTCCGATTGGAAATAATGCATCATTTACCTGCAGTAAATAAAATTGTTTTTCTGACATGAAGAACCTCCATAATAATTCATTTGCATATTGATTATCCAGATAAATTTAGTGATGATGATTATGAATACTCGCAGAAATCCTCCTGTCAAAGTCCAGCTTCAACACTTCTTTCTCTGCCTGAACTCCATGGATTTTCTGAAGCATAACAAGCATTGGCTCGTTATAGATCGTGATAAATGTATCATTCTCTCCCCAGAAAAGTGGTGCATGTCTGTTGCCAATTTCGTAGCAAACTTTTGCAGACATTTTCTCATGTCCGAGAGTCAGAGAAACGCGGATCACTTCACATGGCGGTGTATTTACCACTACAAGTTTCTCATCATCTGCATAGATCACATCATCCTGATACAGACCTCTGGCAAGAATGGAATCGTCCATGCGGATTCCCACTTCTGTTCCTTTGTCTGTTGTTTTCTTATGTATTTTCTTGAATGCTTCGTGCCATTCAATATCTACATATTCTATTGTTTTTCCTGTAGTATCAAAGTCATGAAGCTTTCCTAAAACCTGTTCACACAGCATTATTTTCTACCTCCTGAATCCGATAAAAATTTCTTATCAGATTTATTTTCTACCAAATCTGAAGTAACATCATAACTCCAGGAACCCATGCAGTTACAATTCCTTCAAATACCTGAAGATATGGAACGAATTTTCCCAGTTTCTTTCCACAGATATCTTCTACGAAAGCAGTTCCCCAGAGAATTGCCCACAGATACCAGATTGCTGCCCAACGCAGATCCGGTGTGATTCCCAGTGCAGTGCTTCCTGTAAATCCCTCGATTGTACCAAAGATCACCGCATTGATGGCTACAAAAGTAGAAAACCATGCAAATGGGATCGGGCTTGCTTTCAGGAATTTACTCAGGGCTACGAAAAGATAGGTAAAGCAGAACAGTAATCCTGTTCCTGCTGCATAATAATTGCCCTGCACCAGATTGACAAAATTAATAAATAAAGAAAGACCACCTGTAAAGATGTTCATGATGGCGGTTGATTTTCCGTCTACATTGTATAAAGAACACATACCGTTGTTGATCAGTACGATTCCTACGAATAAAAGACAAACTCCTAACATAATATTCTCTCCTCTCCTGCTTCTTCAGTATATTTTTCTGTTAAATCTGACAGGACTGTCATTATATTGTTTGGTAAGTTCTTATAAAAGTTCTCACAAAACTCCATAAATAACAGTCCTGCGAATATCATTTTTATGATCAGATAACCAGAATGTAATGGTTTAAAATTGTTTAGAACAGACTGTAAAGCTGTGTCAGCGGAAGCTTCTCTGCCGGTTTGGAAGTGATCTCTTCACCGTCAACAGTGACCTTATATGTCTCCGGATCTACAGTCAGTTCCGGTGTTCTGTCGTTAAATACCATATCTTTTTTGCTGATATTTCTGCATCCCTTTACAGGTACTACAGTTTTCTCAAGACCGTATTTCTCTTTTACATTCTCATCCATGGCAGCCTGGGATACAAAGGTCAGGCAGGCTTCGTTCTTAGCTTTTCCATGAGCTGCAAACATTGGCTGATAGAGAACCGGCTGTGTAGTCGGAATGGATGCATTTGCATCGCCCATCTTAGATGCAATGATCATACCGCCTTTGATGATAATATCCGGTTTTGCACCAAAGAATACAGGATTCCAGAGAACGAGGTCTGCGAATTTACCTTCTTCCACAGAGCCCACATACTGGGAAATACCGTGTGTGATTGCCGGATTAATGGTATATTTGGAGATATAACGTTTTACACGGAAGTTGTCATTGTCATGTCCTGCATCTTCCGGAAGTGCACCTCTCTCATCTTTCATCTTGCTTGCTGTCTGCCAGGTACGTGTGATAACCTCACCTACACGTCCCATAGCCTGAGAGTCAGAGCTCATCATACTGAAGATACCCATATCATGAAGAACATCCTCTGCTGCAATTGTCTCAGGACGGATTCGGGAATCTGCAAATGCAACATCTTCCGCAATTCTCTTGTCAAGGTGATGGCAGACCATCAGCATATCCAGATGCTCATCCAGAGTGTTTACTGTATATGGCATTGTAGGGTTTGTGGAGGATGGCAGTACGTTCGGAGCTGCTGCTGCGCGGATGATATCCGGTGCATGTCCACCGCCTGCACCCTCTGTATGATAAGTATGGATAGTTCTGCCGCCGATGGCTGCAAGTGTATCTTCCACACATCCACCTTCATTTAATGTGTCTGTATGGATGGCAACCTGTACATCATATTCATCTGCCACATTCAGACAGTGATTGATAACTGCAGGTGTTGCACCCCAGTCCTCATGAATCTTCAGTCCCATAGCTCCGGCCTTGACCTGCTCAATAAGAGGAGCTTCGTCTGAGCAGTTACCCTTTCCAAGGAAACCTAAGTTCATCGGATATTCCTCGGCTGCCTTTAACATCATTTTTAAGTTCCATGGTCCAGGTGTACAGGTAGTCGCATTTGTACCGTCTGCAGGGCCTGTACCACCACCGATCATAGTAGTTACACCGCTGTATAATGCACAGTCGATCTGCTGCGGACTGATGAAATGGATATGGGTATCAATTCCACCTGCAGTTACGATCATTCCCTCTCCTGCAAGTGCTTCTGTAGATGCACCCACTGTCATTCCGGGTGTCACACCATCCATGATGTCCGGATTTCCGGCTTTACCGATTCCTGCAATCTTGCCATCTTTAATACCGATGTCTGCTTTTACGATTCCTGTGGAGTCTACGATCAATGCATTGGTAATTACCAGTATCCAGATCTCCGTCTTTGCTGCAGGTTTTTACAGACTGTCCCATACCGTCACGGATTGTCTTGCCGCCGCCGAACTTTACTTCGTCTCCATAGGTTGTATAATCTTTTTCTACCTCGATCACAAGGCTTGTATCTGCCAGACGTACCTTATCTCCTGTAGTCGGGCCATACATTGCCGCATATTTGCTTCCGGAAATTTTTGTACTCATTGTTGTCCCTCCTTACAGAAATCCTTTTAATTTCGCAGTTTCCATGGATGCTGCTTTTGTATCGTCAGTTGCCTGTGCGCGGGTAAGGTCATTCAGTCCGAATACTCTCTGTCTGCCGCCCATTTCTGTAAGCTGAACCTCTTTTTCTTCACCCGGCTCAAATCTTACAGATGTTCCTGAAGGAATGTCCAGATGATATCCATAGGCTTTTTCCCTGTCAAAAAAAAGGCATTTATTTACTTCAAAGAAGTGAAAATGAGAACCGACCTGAACCGGTCTGTCGCCTTTGTTTGCCACTGTTACTGTCACTGTTTTCTTGCCTTCATTAAGTGTGATCTCACGATCTGCGGCCATAATTTCACCGATTTTCATGCTCATTTTCCTCCTTACTGAATTGGATTATGTACTGTCACAAGCTTGGTTCCATCTGGGAATGTTGCTTCTACCTGAACTTCACTGATCATATCAGCAACACCGTCCATTACGTCATCCTTTGTAAGGATCTTGGTTCCAAGCTGCATCAGCTCTACCACTGTTTTACCATCTCTTGCAAGCTCCAGGAGTTCAGAACTGATATACGCAAGTGCCTCCACGTAATTCAGTTTCAGACCTCTTTCCTTTCTCTCTTTTGCAAGATTTCCTGCCATATGAAGCATTAATTTTTCCTGTTCTTTGGGATTCAGCCTCATGATATTCCTCCTCTCGAATTGTGCGGATTATAATATGCAAAAATCTGTTACTGTTCACTCCGTTCTCAGTAACATAGCCAAAATTCATTCCAGATTGCCTGCGGCAATGGAATTTTGGCTTGTATGTCTCGGGATTTTGGCATATTCATGCCAAAACACCTCGCGGGATAGTGGTGTGTGAACAGTAACAAAAATCTTCGTAGTACGCAAAAAAGAGCAGACAATGGGATTCTTTCTCAGACCCCATTGTCTGCTCTTTGCACGAAAATTTTTATATAGGGGATTATAACTTGTGTTTCTTTGATGGTCAAGATGTTTTTTGTGAATTTTTTGTTTCTTTTTACATTACACCAACCATAACACTATCTTCTTTTTGTAACTCGAATTTTATAAAACTTTTGCAAGAAATTCTTTCGTTCTCTTATGTTGTGGCTTTTCAAATACTTCTTCTGGAGAACCGTCTTCTAATATAGCTCCCTGATCAAAAAACAATACCCTATCACTCACTTCTCTGGCGAATCCCATTTCATGGGTAACTATAAGCATTGTAATTCCCTCTCCTGCCAATTTCTTCATTACATCAAGTACTTCTCCTACCATTTCAGGATCTAATGCTGAAGTTGGTTCATCAAATAAAAGAATTTCAGGGTTCATAGCCAGTGCTCTTATAATCGCAACCCTTTGTTTTTGACCTCCGGAAAGCTTTGATGGATAAGATAGTGCTTTCTTCTCCAACCCAATTCTCTTTAACAGTCCTATTGCTTTTTCATCTGCTTCCTCTTTTTTCCATTTTCCTAATCTTACAGGTGCAAGAGTTATATTTTTCAGCACTGTCATATTTGGAAATAAATTAAAATGCTGAAATACCATTCCTACATTTTCTCGATATTTATCAATATCTTTCCTTTTTTCCAGAATGCTCTCCCCTTCTATAATAATTTCTCCTTCATCTGGTACCTCCAGAAGATTCAGGCATCTCAAAAAAGTAGATTTTCCAGATCCTGAAGGGCCGATAATACAGACACATTCACCTTTTCGTATTTCTATATTAATACCCTTGAGAACCTGCACATTTCCAAAAGATTTTTTCAGATTATGTACACTAATCACTTTGTCTCATTCTCCTTTCCATCTTTTCGAGAAATATAGAGAGTATTTTCACAATCAGATAATACATAATTCCAGCAGTTATCAATGGTATAAACATCTGATAGGTTCTTGATGAAACATAACTGGAAGCTTTGGTAAGATCCATAATACCTACATATCCCAAAATGGAAGTCTCCTTAATCAACTGTATAAATTCATTTCCCATTGCAGGCAGAATATTTTTTAAAGCCTGTGGAATAATAATAAATCTCATTGTATCTTTATATCCAAGTCCCAGAGATCTTCCGGCTTCCTGCTGTCCTTTATCAACTGCCATAATTCCGGCACGTATCACTTCAGACACGTAGGCACCACTGTTAATCCCGAAGCTCACAACTGCTGCCACATATCCCAACCGGCTATGAAAGACAGCAAAATACACGATCATCAATTGTAATACCGAAGGGGTTCCACGAATCACATCTACATATATATGGATAATCCTCGACAATACAGTTTCTTTTTTCTTACGATCGGCATTCAATTTTATCATTGCTGCCATTAATCCAATCACAGTTCCCAAAAGTACTGACATGATTGAAACCAGGAGCGTAACCTGTAGTCCATTCAGGTAATATTTCCAACGGTTATCCTGCAGAAAAATAAATTTGAAAGTTCCAATTATTCCTGTGTTATCTGCTATCTGAACTTGCGTTGTATCATTTTCTCCTGAGAAAAATTTTTCATAAATCTGGTCATATTCTCCATTATCTTTTAACTTTTTCAGTCCCTTATTTACTGTATTTAAAAGTTCTGTATTTCCTTTTTCAATACAATACACTGTATCCTCTTCCGTTCCATCCACTTTCTGATAAACAATATCATCATTCTGTCTGCAGTAAATCTCTGCCATAATAGTATCAATTAAGACAGCATTTACACCTCCGTTTTTCAGTTCCATTACTGCACTTGCAGCGTTCTTAAAGCGGACAACTGTTGCATTTTCAACAACACCATAGTCTGTATTCTCTCCGGATACAATAAAATCACTCTGGGATCCTTCCAAAACTGCTACTCTTTTCCCGGATAATTCAGCAAAATCATACAAAGGTGTTTTCTGACTGCTTACAATGCTCTGGGATCCCGTATAATAAACATCCGAAAAATCTACACTTTTTTCCCTTTCTTTTGTTGGTCCTATCGCTGCTGCAATAATCTGAATATTTCCGGTTTCCATAGAACCAACCAAAGAATCAAAGGGCATATCTTTCCATTCCAATTCCAGATTTTCTTCTTGGGCAATTGCTTCCAGAAGTTCATAATCAAAACCTGTGAGATTTCCATCACTGTCCAGATATTCAAACGGTGCATATTCTGCATTCGTTCCGACAGTTATCTTTTCCTTAGCATAGACACTCTGCGTTCTACATGCACATAAGAAAAGCAGAGTAAGCATGATGCATGAAAAAACTTTTATTTTCATTTTATCACTCATAGCTGATCTCCTATAATATGAGTTTTAGCGTATAAATGTTTCATATGCTTTCATATTCCGTTTATCTGCTCTAGCCGGATCTTCAAAATAGTCAAATTCTGTAATTTCCTGTCCAAGATACCCCTTATATCCATGACGATTGACTGCCTTCAGAAACTCCTCAAGATTATGCGTTCCATCCCCCCAAATCAGATGACCATACGGATTTCCATCAATAAAATGCATATGGATAATATCATCTCCAAGTATATCAAACCATTGATCAATTGTTTCACCGGCAACTCCCATTGCTGTGGTATCAATCATCGCTTTCAGATTTGGATGATTTACCTCATCCAGCATTCTTTTTACATCATATACCGTAGTAGCAAGGTTGGATTCCTGTGGACGAAGAGATTCCATTGCCAGTCGAATATTTTTTGTTTTGGCATATTCTGCCAAAACAGACAGCATTTCCCTTGAACGTTTCCAGGCTTCCTCCCTGTCTTCATTCCAATATCCCCATCCTGAATTGATTGCCATTGTTTCTACACCCAATTCTTCACCGGCATCTAGCGCTTTCTTAAAATATGCCATACTTTTTTCAAACTGCTCTTTTTCCTGTGCAGCAAACTGATATTGGTATGTACAATTTTCCGGTGTAATCACCTTCACAGTCAAATCTCTTTCATCAAGAAGTTTTCTGACATGTTTACAGTCAGAATATTCTACATAGCTTAAAAAGAAATGCGGTGTTCCAGGCCATAATTCAATTGTTTTAAATCCGGCTTCTTTTTGTGCATCAAGAAAATATTCCAATGAATAAAATAAATAATGAATATTCATACCTGCCAACTGTTCTCTGTTGATTAATTTCTCCATTTTTATCCTCCATGCTTTCTTCTGCTGCCTGTTCATAGTTCAATAATACCTATATAATTTCCTATTTTTCCAGTTTACTACCCATATATCTATGAAAATCAGGATCTGACGGAATATTCAAATCTACTTCTTTCTTGCCTGTGATGTCATAACAAACAACATTTGTACAGGCAGAATATATTCCAGAATTGAAAACTCAAGATCGTCTGTAAACGTACAGTTCAGTATATATTTTGTATTTTCATCTGCCAAAGCGGAATTAATTCCAAATAAACAGTAACCCTGCTTTGTATAATAATCGAACAATTTTCCCATTCGATTTCTTTCATAACCATTGGGTGGAAAAATATATAAAAAGTTAGTTTTTGAAGTGACAGCATTATACATACCATGCATAAATTCTTCTGCTTCATATCCCCTCACCGGAAATCTGCAAGTCTCAGAAAATTTTAATATTCCCTCCAGTAGCAAACTCCTCATTTTATTACCGGAAATAAGTATCATATCTTCATTATCCTTTAGTTTCTCTGATATTTCTGAACACCAGAGTTTGCTTATCTGCAGAACATTTTTCATATTCTTTATTACAGCATCTATTCGCTTTTTATAGTTTTCAGCTTCTTTTTCTGTAATCCTTCCAATGCTTTCGGCAGTATCAATAATCCATATCATCAAAGTCAATACTGTTGCCGTAAAACCTTTGGTTGTTGCACCAGCATCTTCATAACCACATTCAATATATATGTTAGCATCTGCATGTCTGGTAATTTCCGTATCATATTCACCGGTCATTGAAATTGTGACAATGCCGCGCTCTCTAACATCATCCAGTGCCTTTATGACTGCTGCACTGGTTCCCTGTTGTGAAATTCCTGTTACCACTGCGCTTTTTGAAATAAATTCATAATCCTCTATAAGCATTACTGGGTATACAGGTGTAACCCGTATACCCAGTAATTTCTTTGCAAAATCGGCTACAGCTACTGCTGCATTATAAGAAGATCCTGAACCTGTCAGGTAAATTTCTGATATTTTCTTATCTTTCAGCACTCTGCTGCTGTCCTCAAGAATTTCCTTCTTATGTTCCAATATGTATTGCAGGATACCAGGAGTCTCATATATGTAATCCATTGCATTTCCATGGTACAGCATATATTTTCTCCTCTTTATCTTTTGCTTTATATATTATATTTCTAGTACAGCGAAAATTAAGTTTCTGTTATATTGACGCAGGATGATTTCTTCAGCTGCAAGGCGGAGGAATGAGGCGTAGCGGTGGCTACGGCGATTGACGACAACGCCGCAGATGAGAAATCAGACAAGTCAATATAGCAGTTACTTAATATTCGCTGTACTAATCCTCGTATGGTTTTCCGTATCCAAAAGCACCATTGAGTGTACATACATGTGCTGCAAATTTAGAAGCTTCCTTTAAAGAAGTACGGATTGCTTCCTGTCTGTCAGTTCCTCTTTTCAGCTGATCAATATAACAATCCATAAAAGAAGTCAGAAAAGAATCTCCGGCACCCATTGTATCTACCACATTGTCAATAAGTGTTGCCGGCTGTGTATAAAACTGTTCACCATCATACATAATGCAGCCTTTAGAACCTCTGGTAAGAGATACCAGCTCCGGTCCCAGGGAATGAATAAATTTCAGATGTTCTTTTGCTGCTTCATCATCTCCGTCAAAGGAACAAAATGCATATGTAATGTATGGTGCATATTTTTCATAATATTCTTTGGAAGAGTCATCAGAAAAATCAAAGGAAATTTTTATACCAGCCTCTTTCATAACTTTCAGCTGTGATTCTGTATAGCAATAATTTCCCGTATGCACAAAATCAAATTCTTTCATATATTCAAGGTCAAAACGGTCAAGAATATACGGAGTCTTTCCTCTTACTCCACCTTCATTATAATCCCCAAATATACGGTCTCCATCACGAAGTGTACATTTAGACCATCCGTTTTCTCCTACCAACTGTTTGCACTTTACAGTTTCAATTCCAAGTTCATTTAATACTGAAATTACAAATTCTGCAATGTCATCACTTCCAAAATATCCCATATATGCAGCTCTCTCTACACCAAACATTTTGGAATATGCACACAGATTTACACAATTCCCGCCTGGATACATCATATGAGAATGTTCATACAGATCAACTACATTATCACCAAATCCCAATACTTTTGTATTATACTTTACCATTTTTCTTCTCCTTTTTTATCTGGCAGATTCATATCTGCCAGACTTGTTACGAAAGAATATTAATATTCTACAACACCCATGTATCTTCTCATATCAAGAGGATGTCTTCTCTTGTCCTGTAAACCTGTACGATATGCTACTGACATTGCATAGAATACCATTGGGCAGAAATATTCATTTACGCTTTCGTCAATTGCATCAATTCCCAGTTCCTTAGCATCAATTACTTCATATTTCTTTCCATATTTTTTCAGGAAAGTAAGTGCTCGTTCATCCATAACTCTGGCTGCACCTGTTCCCATAAGAAGAATGTAGAGATGGTCTTCATCTGTGCATTCGAATGGTCCATGGAAATATTCGCCGGAATGCAGATAGCAGCAATCCATCCACTGCATTTCCTGAAGAGAACAGATAGAGAAACCATATGCCTGTGAATAAGAAGCACCAGAGCCCATAATATAAAGGAACGGCTCTTCAAAATATTTCTCAGCAAATACCCATGTACGGTTCTGTACTTTCTTTACTGCTGCACGGACAATACCGTCAGCTTTTTCAAGTCCATCCAGTACAGCTTCATATTTTGTATAAGATGGCTCCTGTAACTTCATCAGTTCATTAAGAACACGCATTACAATTCCCTGCGGTCTTTCTTTTTCATTTGTATCATCTTCCCAGCTATATACGACTGGATTCATATCTTCCTGTGCACAGATAGAATTTGGATTATGTGTCATAGTAATCACTGCCGCACCACGTTCTTTGGCAAGTTTCGCTGCATTTACAGTTTCATTTGTATTACCACCATGAGAGCAAAGAATTACAAGTGCACCCTTTTTCAGAAATTTGGATGGGGATACAATCAACTCTTTTGCTGTAAGCCAATGAGAGTGCATAGTTTCTGATTCTGCATTGATAAAATAGAATCCTGGATAAAGATCTACTAAAGAACCTCCACATGCTGTAAAAAATACATCATTAATCTGTCCCTGCTCTTCATAGATTTTTTTGATTAATTCTTCTGGTCTGTTCATTTTAATAATCTCCTTTTATTTATATTTTTTATTTTATAGTTTTCTATAATCCTGCTGAAATTGTACAGAATACAATTGCTATAACCGCCATGATCAAAAACATTTTCCAGATAGTTTTCCACCATTGTCCAAATGAAATCTTGCAGATTGCAAGCCCTGCTACTGTTGTCCCTGCTACCGGACTCATAAGGTTTGTCAACTGATTTCCATACTGTAAAGCTGTAACTGCCGCTTCCGGATTTACACCATGAAGGTCACATAAAGGTGCCATGATTGGCATAGATAATGCTGCCAGTCCTGAGGAGGACGGTACTAACAACGTCAGTAAAGACTGAACCACATACATCACTGCTGAGAAAACAACATTATTGGATTTTTCTACCAGTCCACTTAATGCATTTAAAATAGTATCAATAATCATTCCATCCTGCGCAATTACCATGATTCCACTGCAAAAGCCAATTACCATAGCTGCAAATGCAATATCCTTTACACCATTGATAAACTCTTCTGCTATTTCTGTTTCATTCATACCACCAAAGATTCCCATCAGGATTCCCATTCCCAGAAAGCACATGGATAATTCATTCATATACCAGCCATTTTTTACAAGTCCTACTACCACTATGACCATTCCGATCACAAAAGTGAGGAGCACCAACTTCTGACGGATTGTCATTTCCTGATTAAAATCAATATCCGTATTCATTTCTTTTTTCTTGATCAGATCATCCTGATACGTAATAGACTTTTCAGGATTTTTCTTAATCTTAAATGCTCTCCAGGTTACAAAAGCAATAACCAAAGCCATCATAATCGCAAACTGGAGCATTCTAAATACCAGCTGTGGATTTCCCTGAATCCCGGCAATGCCCTGTGCAATCAATACACAAAACGGATTTACTGTAGATGCAGCATAACCAACTGTTGCAGATAAGCAGACTGTCATAAAAGTAGTCATGGAATCATATCCCATTGCAAACATAATTGGCATGATCAACAAATAAAATGGAATCAACTCATCTGACATTCCAAAGGTACTTCCACCTAATCCAAAAAGAACCATTAGAATCGGTATGATCAGAATTTCTTTTACTCCAAGTTTTTTCACAATCTTCTGAATTCCCTATATTCAGTGCATTAGTCTTGGCCATAATCTGAAATACACCGCCGATAATAAAGACAAATGCAAGAACCTCTACCATCTGTTGAATTCCTTTTCCAGGTGCCATAAGTACCTGAGCAATTCCCTGTCTTAAATTTGTTCCATCTTCAAGAACTTTATCTACCGAATGATAAGTTCCTGCTACTGCTACACTTCTTTCTCCTGCAGAAGTTTCTATTACCTTTCGTTCAAACTCACCACTTGGAAGAATCCATGTAAGTATTGCCACTACAATGATCAGGAAAAAAATCAATGTGAGCACATGTGGCATATGAAGTTTGAATTTTTTCTTTTCTTCCATTTTACCTTCCCCTTTTCTTATTGTTTTCTGTCAGATCAATTTTTTTCTATCTGACTTTTTTCTGTAAAAACGGTTCTTCCGTCCATGATTGTCATTACAACCCTTGCATCCCTGGCATCTACCGGATTAATTTCAAGTAAATTTCTGTCAAACACAGTAATATCTGCCAGTTTCCCTTCTTCTAACGTTCCAAGCACTTCTTCCATACCCAGATTTTTCTGTCCACCGATTGTCCATGCTTTCAGAAGTTCCGGTACAGTAAGAGTATTTTCTGATTGAAATGCTTCAGCACGTCCATCCATGTATCCTCCACAGGAATAATAGATAGATTCCGGTATACTGGTAAGCAGTAACGGTAAATCTGTGGCACCACTTAAATTCATTCCACTGTCTTGCATTTTACGGCGGTTCCAGTAATATTTTCCACGCTCTGCACCTATCGTCTGTTTAATATTATTAATCAGCACATCTGCCGGATCCAGTGACATAATCTGAAAATATAATTCTGCTGTTACCCCAATCCGACCAAGGATTTCCAAATCCTTTGGATCTGTAAACTCCATATCTGTAATTGCATGTCTGTTTTTCAGCTTTCCCTGAACCTTCTTGCATTTCTGATAAATTTCTGTGATTTTTCCTACTGCACCATCTCCCTGTGCATGTAAAGACCATCTGAAATCTTCTGCATCTGCTGCCAGAACGTCTTTTTCAATTTCTTCATATGGAACCGGATCTTTACAGCAGAAATCCTGATTTTCATATGGCTCTTTTAAATCACCCTTATAAGAAGCAATCGTACCATCAGTCATCCGGTTAAAACCACTGAAACGAATCTTATTTCCTGTAAACTGCTCTCTCATTCTGCGGGCATAAACAAGATTCATTCCTTCACCTACAGGCTGTGACATAAAGAAGGTTCTCAGATTAAGATCTTCAGAATCTTCCAGTTCTTTAAGATAATCTGTAAATCCATAGAAGTCATCAAATCCCATTTCCTTTACAGTAGTTACCCCTCTGGAATTCATCATTTTCATATAATCTGAAAATTCCTTTTTAATAAATTCCCGGTCATTCAGATATTCTCTCATGATGCGGTAATAGCTTTCCGGATAACATGTTTCTGCCGAAAACTGATAAATATTTCTGGCTTTCTGATTCATAATACAACAGGAACGATCTGCCGAAAAAATGATCACCGCTTTATTTGGAAATTTCTCTTCCAGCATTTCTTCTCCGTTCTGCCTGTCCCACATCTCCGGATTCCATCCATGCCCCAGTAATGCTCCCTCCGGATGTCTCTTCTGCTCATATTTTCTCAGAATACAGCATCCCTCTTCATTATCTGTCACTTTCGAAAAATCTGCTCCTACATGATAAATTGCATATCCGGTAAAAAATGTATGAGTATCTGTAATTCCCGGCATAACCAGTTCATCCCTGAAATTAAGAACTTCCTGTGCCTGATCCAAAATATCTTTTTCAGGTTTTCCTGCTTTTTTTTCGACAATATGATTTCCACTTAAACACAGATATCCTTCGTAATCTTTCTCATTTATACCGTCAAAAAGATGTTTTGCAATAATCACTTTTGAAAATCTTTTTTTCATTTATCACGTCCTCCTTTCTTGGTTTGTATTATATCATCATATAACGTCATAATACAATATGATCTTTTGGGCAAATCATAACTTTGTGAATTCTTGATATTTTATTCTTTATTTTTTTGTCTATAACACACAAAAAAAGGATTTCCGTTTCTCATTTTCAGAGTATATTTCTGTGCTGAAAACAAGATTTGAAATCCTTCTTTTTATTCAATATAACCTTTCGTGTTTAAACGGTTCTTCACCATCTATTAATATTACATTTTCGTTGTCTATATGGAAATTTTGTAACGTGAACCAGCAATAATTTCATAACTGATATATAAAGGTTCTTCTTTTTCATTATTAATATAGCTTGCCAGAATCATAACAGGTTCTCCTTCATTCATTCTAAGGTATCCTGCCACTGGTTGAGAAACTGTACTGACTTCTACTGTACTTCTCGCTTTTTCAGATTCTTTCATATGATATTCTTTATTGAGAAGACGTGTAAGAGATCCATTTTCCAGCTTTTCCACCTGAAAATCTGGCAGAAAATCGGTTGGAATATAAATATGTTCATAAATAATCGGCAAGTTATCGGCTGACAAAATTCGTTCTATATGATATATTTTAGTATGTTCAGGTTTAAAAAAATCCTGCTGCCATTCCTGCATTTCCATAATATGACAGGAAATGATATGTGAAGACGGCTTTCTTCCATTTGAACGACACGCTTCAGAAAAACTCATGTTGTTATCATTTTCTATTTTACGATATATTTTGGGTATTTCCACAAAAGTTCCTTTTCCCTGTCTTTTTACAAGAAATCCCTGAGAGCATAACTCTTCAATTGTTCTGCGCACTGTAATCCTGCTGACCTGATAGGCAGTGGATAATTCTCCTTCTGTGGGAATCTGATCTCCCTCCTTATATGTTCCCTTTCGAATCTGATCTTTTATCTCTTTCATTAACTGAGCATATAATGGTAACTGTGATTTTTTATCCAAACTCATTGATGACTCCTTCCATTTGCAAACATTATATAATGTTATATTATATCATATTTCTTAGAAAATCGCAAAAAACTGTCAGAAAAAAATCAGAATCCGACATTGTCAGTGAACAGTAATGAATCATCACAAAATTCATACAAAATGACACAGGATTCCATTGTTTCGCTGCATATCTACATGCTACACTAGATTACATATCTTATGGGCATTTCGCCCGCAAACAGAAGGATTCAGGCCAGAAGGCCGGGAGGTTTTTATAATGATTATTTACGTTGATGCATCCGTGATCCAGACCGGAAACGGAACAAAAGAAAATCCATTCAAAACTATTCAGGAGGCCGCTGCAAAGGCACTTCCGGGAGATGAAGTCATCGTTGCACCGGGATTATACCGTGAAGCTGTTAATCCGATTCACGCTGGAACGGCAGACAAGCGTATCACCTACCGTTCTGCAATAAAAGGACAGGCGCACATTACAGGAAGTGAAGCTGTCAAAGACTGGGGAAATGTAGAAGGCACTGTATGGAAAGCAGTCATTCCGAACGGAATCTTCGGTGATTATAACCCATTTACTACCCTGGTATCCGGAGATTGGTTTATCGCTACATTTATTGCTCATACAGGAGATGTATATCTGAATGAAAAATCCATGTATGAAGTAACCACTCTGGATAAAGTTAAAAATCCACAAAAAAGTACTATCTCATGGGATCCTGATTTCTCTGTATATACATGGTACGCAGAACAGGATGAAGCCAATAATCAGACGATTATTTATGCAAACTTCCATGAAAAAGATCCCAATAAAGAAAATGTTGAGATCAGTGTAAGAAGAAACTGCTTCTATCCGGAAAGTGAAGGAATCGGATATATCACTCTCTCCGGTTTCCGCATCAGTCAGGCTGCTACTCAGTGGGCTCCCCCTACAGCTTATCAGGAGGGAATGGTCGGTCCTCACTGGTCCAAAGGATGGATCATCGAAGACTGTGAAATCTATGAATCCAAATGCAGCGGTATTTCTCTTGGTAAATATCTGCAGCCTGAAAATGATAACAAATGGTTAAAGTGGAAATACAAAGACGGAACTCAGACAGAACGCGACTGCATCTGCCAGGCTTCCTATGAAGGATGGGATAAAGAACACATCGGTTCCCATATTGTACGCAGATGTGAGATCCATGACTGCGGTCAGACAGGTATTGTAGGACATCTTGGAGGCGTATTCTCTGTTATTGAAGACAACCATATTCATCACATTAACAACAAGCAGAATCTGGCAGGAGCAGAGATCGGCGGTATCAAAATGCATGCTGCTATCGATGTTATTTTCCGCCGCAACCATATCCACAACTGCACCCGTGGTCTGTGGCTTGACTGGCAGGCACAGGGAACCCGCGTTACAGGAAATCTCTTCCATGACAATGCTCTTCCTAATGACTTCGAGGCAGGGGATGACGCTGTCACAAGCGTAGGAGAAGATATTTTCGTTGAGGTTTCCCATGGTCCGACATTGATCGACCACAATATCCTGCTGTCTGACCGTGCACTGAAAATTGCAACCCAAGGCGTTGCACTTGTACATAACCTGATCTGCGGCGGCTTCGTTTCTGTTGGTATCGGTACAGACAACGGTGCACCTGATATTCCATCTCCCAGATATACTCCATATCACACCAAACACGGAACTCAGGTTGCAGGATTTATGACCATCCTTCATGGAGATGACAGATTCTACAACAACATCTTCGTTCAGAAACCGATCCGCCCTTGTATGCAGGATCTGGCTGATCTTATGGGTAACAATGGAAATATGTGGGATGACTGCAATGTGATCACAGGAACTTTCAAATTTAACGGATATCCAACCTTCGATGAATGGAACAGACAGTTCGAAGGTTACTGCGGAATGGGTTCTGAAACAACAGGCAACTGCTATTATGATCATCTTCCTGTATGGGCATCCGGCAATCTCTATTTCAACGGAGCACGTGCATGGGAAAAAGAAACAGATGCAGTCACAGATGCAGAACACACTGTAGATATCTCTGTCGAAAAGAAAGAAGATGGCTGGTATCTGAAGACCAATCTGTATGATATCATCAAAGAAGAAACCGACGGTATCATCTCAACTGAAACACTTGGTATGGCATTCGAACCGGAGCAGAAATACGAAAATCCTGACGGAAGCCCGATTATCTTTAATCAGGATTTCTTTGGAAATCACAGAGATGTCAAAACTGTCGCAGGACCATTTACGGATAAAAAAGCTGCTGAGCAAAAGCTCTTTTAACCTGATATCCATATAGTCAATAGCTTTACCATATATAAACCATACATAAAAACAGCTATGAAGAGTACAGATATTTTTATCTACTGCTCTTGCATAGCTGTTTTCTTATTTTGTTATACTTTTATTATAGCAGTCCTAATAAATAATGTATTTAAGACAGTTCAGCAGAATTTCACACTCTGATGGGCTGGAGTCAAGCGGATATTCACACCCCCCCCCCGCAGGGGACTTACTTAATTCGCTTAAGATGCATTATTTACTCGGACTGCTATAGATGCAAGCATTTTTGTAGACTTTCGGATGCACCACAGGCATGTTGGAAGAATATAACAGGTTGCTGTGACCCAGGCGGTCTGGTCTGCGAAACAGATGGCTGTAAAGCCAAAAGTTCCTACAAATCCAAGACAGACAACTGTTCTGGCAATCATTTCTGTTACGCCGGAGAAAACGGCTCTGCCTGAATATCCAAGTCCCTGGGTTACCATACGGGCAACATTGAGAATACCAAGACTCCAGTAGAAAAATCCCATACATCTGAGGTATTTAGCAGAGGCATCCAAAACTGCCACCGCACTCTTTCCAACAAACAGCATAGAAAGTGTACGCCCTGCAAAAATCAGTAAAATTCCCGCCGCAATACCATATCCTACTCCCACTGTAATACCACAGCGCAGACCTTTCTTAATCCTGTCAGACTGTCCTGCTCCCAGATTTTGACTGCAGAATACAGATGCAGATGTTGCGATAGCATCAAATGGACACATGGTAAACTGCTTAATCTTCATTGCTGCCGTAAATGCGGATACATAAGTACTTCCAAGTCCATTATTGGCAGACTGCATAACCATACTTCCGATAGCTGTGATGGAGAACTGAAGTCCCGTAGGCATTCCCATTGCCAGAAGTTCCTTTACTGCATTCCCCTTTATTGCCCTGTTTTCTTTCTTGAGCCACAGGAGTTTCATCTTGCGGATGATAAAAATAAGGCACAAGATTCCACTGATCGCCTGTGCGGAAATTGTTGCAATGGCAGCTCCGGCACATCCAAGTTTCAGCACTACAATACAGAATAAATCCAGAAAAATGTTCAGAACAGCAGATAACGCCAGAAATATAAACGGTGTCCTGCTGTCTCCCACTGACCTCAAAATACTGGACAGATAGTTATATAAAATCGTAAAGGGAATCCCCAGGAAAATGATCAGCAGATAACTATATGCATTGTCATAAATGTCCTCCGGTACTGATAGAATATGTAATATCTGAGGACATAAAACGCTGCATAATACTGTAAGGATCGCTGCAATTCCTGCACATAACACAGCTCCATTAAAGATATAATCCCGCATTTTCTCTATCTTTTCCGCGCCAAAATATTTAGCTACAGGAACGCCAAAACCTGTACAGCTTCCCATACAGAATCCAAGTACCAGAAACTGTATACTGCTGCTGGCTCCTACACTTGCCAGTGCTTTTGCCCCAAGGATCTGGCCTACGATCGCAGCGTCAATAATATTATAGGTCTGTTGCAGCAGGTTTCCTAATAATAAAGGAAACGCAAACTGTAACATCAGTTTCAGTGGATTACCCTTTATCATAGATGTGGTCATTTCTATTTACTCCCATCCTCTATATTTCTATAACGTTTTCATAAGTTAAACAGATATTCGAAAAAATCTGAGATTCCGATTTCTGAAATCTCTGATTTATTTCCAGATGGATTTCATTTCACAAATTTTCACCTGCGCATCTTTTTCACTGTTCAGGCAGAAGATTCCCTGTCTGCTACTATTGTAAAACAGCCTGGTTCCAACATCTTCTCCATCATTTAAATATACCTCGATTGTTCTTCCGTCTACAAAAATTTCTGCATTTCTGCATTTCTCCACAGAAGAAACAAACTGTACCTTATCGCTCTTCACACCGGCCATTTTAAGGAATACTTTTCCCCCTTCTGCAGTCAGACTGATGGATTTATCCCCATCCTGACCAAGAAGAATGTTGAAATCTCCTGTTTCTCCAAATGATACAGATGCATAATATCTGTTATCTGCAATGGAACTGCTTTTAATCTCACTGCCTGTGCCTTCATATACTGTATCACGCAGAAGCGTGTAAACTTCCTCTACAGGTTTTGTATATACATGTTCATTCTTCACATGGAGTTCTCTTGGCAACGTCATGCTTCCATAAGCTCCCGGCTCTGTAGCAATATGCTCTCCATAGAAATCACTGATCCAACCGATCAGGATCCTGCGGTCTTCATGCTGAAAGCTCTGCGCTGCATAGCAGTTGCTTCCAAAATCCACCCACTGCTGCGTATGGACATCCATTGCATCACCACTCCAGTCTCCCACGTAATATCTACATTGCTGGAATCTTCCATATTCATCATAATGGCTCATCCATGCTCCCATAGCTACATATTTATCATCCAGTGGGAAAAAGTCCGGACACTCAATAGTTCTGATCTTTGTTTCCTCTGTAATCAGAGGACATCTGTATTTCCAGTTCTCTGCATCTTCAGATTCATACAGAAGAAATGTTCCTTTTTCATCTACGCATGCACCTAATACAATATAATACTTCTCACCGATCTTAATTGCTTTCGGGTCGCGGAAATCATAGTTAGTACCTTCCGGTTTCTCCCTGATAATCTCTTTTTCCGGCTCAAAATGAATCATATCGCTACTCTTTGTCATTGTCTGATACTGAATAGTGTCCCATCCGTCATCCTGAGGTCCGATATGTCTTGTGAGATAGAAGTACACCTCATTTCCCATCGGAAGTGCACTTCCGGAGAAAGCACCACCTTTAATCGCAAGATTATCCAGGATTTCTTCCTGAGGCTCTAACACAACCGGAAGATGTGTCCAATGCACCAGATCCCTGCTTGCTGCATGTCCCCAGTACATATTATTCCACTCCTGTTTAAAAGGATTCAGCTGATAGAAAAGGTGATAATAACCCTTAAACCAGCAAAGTCCGTTCGGATCATTGTTCCAGTTCACAACCGGCGAAAAATGAAACTGCTCTCTGTACGGAGTGTCAATGAATTTAAAAAATTCTTCTTTATTCATTGCTTTAAAATTGTCTGTGGTATTCAGTACGCAAATTCCATTCTTCAGGATATTTTCACATTCGCTTAAATAAGCAAAGGTAATGGTGCAGTCCTGTGCAGTAATCTCGTATTCTGTATCTTTATCTGTCTGGAACTTGATCCAGTTCCCATAGATATGCTGCAGTTCTTTTATTTCTGTTTTGTTTTCTTTTATCTTCTTCAGGCTCACACTACCTTTTTTCCCGGCTTCTGGTTTTACAAATAATTCCAGACATTCATAGTTTCCTGTATACATATGTAAAAATCCCCTTTCTGAATTTTGTCTCTGATTCACTATATATCAAAGTATCGTACTGACCTTCTGCCGACATAATCTTACTATATCATAACAAAATCACGGGGAGTTTCAATAAAATATTTTGACATTTTTTTATACTATTTTATCCTGTATGACCACATATAAAAAGGATGCCGGGAGCAAATCCGACATCCTTTTTACTGTTAGCTTATGTTTATTTACAGCAATCCTCATAAACAATACATTTGAGAGGATTGCTATAGAAATGATGCAATTTATTTGTTATCCTGCTACTATTATTCGCCTCTGTGTTTACCCTGAGACAGATCTTCCACTACTTTTGCATAGTATTTATCTACATTGAAGAATGCCATGCAGATTACACAGATTACACATGTGATCACCGGTACCCATGCGAATGCGATTGAAATAGAGGACAGTGCAGACGCGCTCTGAACCTTAAGCTGTGCGTCAAATCCACCTGCTGCAAGGATCCAGCCAAGTGCTGCTGTTCCCACACCGGAACCAACTTTCATACAGAAGGAAGAAGCTGCATTTCCCATACCTGCTGTGCCGTATCCATTATACCATTCACCATATGTGATCGCATCCTGAAGGCATCCAAACATAGTTGCTCCGCCGCATCCGAATCCAATACCTTTGATAACGGAAGAAAGGCAGATCAGAGAGTAGGAAGTTGTCAGTCCTGACAGTACGAAACCTACAGTTGCAACTGCCATTCCCCCCATAAACAGGTAACGTTTACTGATCTTCTTCATCAGGAATGGTGTGATGAACAGAGTTACGATCTGTGCAATTGACAGAAGGTTGGATACCATTGCATAGTATCCGTCATTTCCCATATTGTACATTGTGAAGTATACTGCTGAACCAAAGAAGCAGGACATCATAAAGTACATAGCGAACAGACTTACTACCATTAACAGCCAGTATTTATTTTTGAAAAGACCTTCCAGACCTTTTATAAAGGAAACCTGATTTTGGCCACCTTCTGCGCTTTCTTCATGTACACGTTCCTGGCATACAAAGAACATGAACATGTTCAGTACGATAAATACGATCATCAGTACTACAAAAGTCATTGTCCAGCCCTTCTGAGTGTAAGCATCTCCTCCACCGAAGAAGCCTGTCATTTTCAGAACAACTGTGTTGATTGTCATAGTTCCGGCTGTAGCCAGAAGGTTACGGAAGTTTCCGAGAAGTCCTCTTTCATACTGGTTCATTGTCATCAGTCCCTACATAGTTGCATATGGAACGTTAATACCTGTATAGAAAATCGTGGAAACAAGGTTATATGTAAGGAACATATATGCGATCTGCACTTTTCCTGCAAATGCAGACGGTACGCTGAACATTAAAACTGTACATACTGCCAGCGGAATACATAATCTTGCGATCCATGGGCGTGCTTTTCCCCACTTGCTGTGTGTATGGTCTACGATATAACCCATTGCAAGGTCAGAAATTCCATCCAGGAATTTGGAAATTGCAATGATAGATGCTGCTGCCGCTGCACTTGCACCAATTACGTTTGTGTAATATACCAGCAGGAATGCACTGATTGCAGAGTACACCAGGTTTCCTGCATAGTCGCCGATACCATAAGCAAATCTCTCAAGGAAAGACAGCTTAGCATCCGGATTCATGTTTACGTTCTTCATAATCTTTTCTCCCTGTATGCTGTTGTAATTTTTTCATTTTCATCACAACAGGTGCTCTTTACTTTTCAATAAATCTGTTCTTATTTCTCAATCGGAAACCATCCGAAGTCCACACATCTGCCGAAATCCCAGCTGTCCCAGCCTACCCAGCCAGGTGTGTTTACTGTATCTGTAAGAAGCTTATAGCTCCAATAGAAATATCCGCTTCCTGCGTTCCATGCGTCAAGCTGTGCCTCAGCAACTGCGTTGTAGATTTTCTTCTTTTCCTCAGCACTTACTGTTTCCTGTGCCATGCCTTCTACACCGTTGAGAACTGTCTGTCCGCCCTTTGTATCGCATCCAACTGCAAGAGAGTTAAACAGGCACCATTCACCGCAGATTACCGGGAAGTATTCCTGCATTTCTGCGATGTCTTTTTTCAGCTCTTTTACATATTTCACATACTCTTCTACAGTCTGCTCACAGCCCTTCATTTCTGCAACCATCAGATACTGGTGAGTATCCAGAACTACGTTCTTGTACTTATCTTCACGCATAAAATCTTTCCATGCTTTTAAACAGAATGCATCATGGAATACCACATATTTGTCTTCCGGCATATGTCTGCGGATTCTGTCGTATGCTTCCAGATAAAAACCACGGATGAATTCCATTGTATTTGGTTTTGTTCCTTTGGCTTTCTCAGGATCAACTGCAGGATAGCGCTCTGTAACCTTCATGGATTCCCACATATCTTCCAGTATTGGCTCGTTCAGGATTTCAATTCCCCACAATCCTTTTCTTGTTCCGTATCTCTCTGCCAGTCTTTCCAGTACTGTAAGTTCGAATTCCACTTCGTCCGGCTCCTGTGACCACTTGCATACACCGCTGATTCCACCATTGTCAAATCCATTCTGGCTGTCCGGTGCTGTATGAAGATCGATCAGAATCTGCAGACCGTATTTCTCAGCCCAGTTAAATGCTTTGTCCAATTCTTCAATACATCCGATGAATGGTTCTCTGTCACCGAAAATGAAATATGGAACCGGGATTCTTACTGCATCCATTCCCATGGATTTAATTCTTGTGAAGTCTCTTTCTGTAATGTACTCAGAACGATGGATCTCTGATTCTTGCTTCATAGACCTCTTTGGAGAGCTGTGTGGGCAGATAGTATTCATCTTCTGCTGTTGTGCCATCAAACAAAGACGGACTCATCCATTTTTCAAGTACCAGCCAGTTTCCAAGATTGACTCCTTTTACTTTCATGTTTTCCTCCCTGATATTGGTATAAATTTTACATTTTCGGAAACGTCTTTCCGATATCAATTTACTTTCACGCGCTCTTTATTTTTCAATCATTATTTTATCTGTGAAAAGGGAAATTTTATATTATAATTCTCAGTTTTTTATCACTTTTCACGGCAAATATGTTATGATATAAATACTTACATATGTTCCCTTTTATATCGTTTTCGTTAATAACAGGAGGAATCCGCCATGAATTTTAATATAGATTATCTCATGCAGCATATTTCCTATGAATTACATACAATTATAAAAAACTGGACAGACACTTTATCTTCACAGACAAAGCCGGAAGTTGTCTGTGCACGTAAAGATATAAGCGATGAATATCTGCCATTTTCTGTTTTTACGGATTCTATTTTAAATGCAGAAGATACTTTCAATCTTGCCAACAATCCTCTTATCTTCTCTGCCGGAACTGCTGACCAGCAGATTTTTTACGCATACATTGCTGCAGGAGAGAAATATCTGCTCATTGGACCTGTAGTGTTTTCGTCCTTTATACAGACGAATTTACATATAAACCTGCCTTTCCTGGCACAGAAAGATCTTACTCCTGTCTTCTGCTGCAATTTTTATTATTTCTGCTCCAATGTGCTTCTGGCCCATAATCTGTTCAGTGAATCTCCTCTTATCCGGGATGATCTCATTTCTTCTAATTGCGTGAAAAAGGCAGAAGACTATGATATTATGTGTAATTATTCTGCACTTATTTTCGAGCGCCAGGAAATGGACGAGCCGCATAATCCCTATGATCAGGAAATCCGCGAATTCTTAAGTATTGAGAACGGAGATATGGAAATGTACCGCAAAAGTATCAGCGAAGATTATATAGGAAAGCTTGGAACTCTTTCCAAAGACGCATTGAGAAATAGCAAGAATCTGGCAATTGTTCTCATGACTCTTGCCAGCCGCGCTGCGATCCGCGGCGGTCTGCTGCCGGAAATAGCTTTCTCTATGAGCGATATTTTTATACAGAAAATAGAAGAAATGACGGATCCTGTAGTAACCGTGAATCTGGCCCGCCAGTTTCAGATGGAGTATATCAAAGCAGTTGCCGAAATCCGTGAGCAAAAAAAAGTTTCTTCTGATATTGCCTCCAAAAATATCTGGGTGGAACAGTCCAAAGATTACATTTTTAAACATTTACACAAAAAAATCCGCATCCAGAATATTGCAGAGTATCTGCATCTGAATGCGAATTATCTTTCTGAACTATTCAGGCAATGTGAAAACGTTACTCTTACGGATTTCATTCTACAGGAAAAGGTAAAGCTTACCAGGAATCTTCTGGCTTATTCCCCCTATTCTTATATTGAAATCGCCACTTATCTGGGATTTTCCTCTCAGAGTCATCTGGGAAAAGTGTTTAAAAAATATACAGGAATGACTCTGCGGCAGTATCGGGAAAAATACGGGCAGAACTTTAAATGAATGCTTTTCGCAAGATGTGCGTCACAATTTGTGGGAGATTTGGTCCGGATGAGGGGCGTCGTAGCGCGATCTACGGCAACCGAATTCGGGCAAAATATACCGCAAAATGGGATGCGCAGATTGTGAGAATGATTTTTCAAACACGCTATAAACTTCAGATTTTTTTGCCTACTGTACGTATTTTCCGTATTTTTCAATACAACTTTCTCCTGAGTCTGAAGGTCTTCGATTACTGTGCTTTTTTCTTTTAAAATCAGGAGTTTTTTACAATTTATAATTATAATAAAAAGACAGATTACTCATCTGTCTTTTTAAAAGTTATAATGATAATAATGTTTATGCAACCTGATATATGAACAATAGTACCTATTATAGTAATTCCACAAAATAATGCCGACAATAATTTATTAATGTCATTTAATTTTTATTTAACAGGAATTTCTCGGAATACATTTGTCGAAAAATTCATAGAAACTTCATTTTCTCTGCATGTATCCAGTATTATATTATTCAATGATTCCTCATCAACATGTACTGCTTCAATCGGAAGTTTAACCAGCTCATCCATACTTAACAATGCTCCAACCTGTGCATCAAAGCAGGATTGATTTTCTTCACTTTCTTTTTTATCAGTTTTTGTAGTTGCCACAATATGATTGTTTGCAATGTAATTTTCTCTTCCGGAAACCAAACGAATGATTATCGGTTTTATGCCTGCCGGTTTCAGATATTGCTGTTCAATCGTCTCCGAAATGTGATTAGCAATCAGTGAATTGCTACTTCCCTGAATATGAATCAGGCCAAAATCATCCTCTAATCCATTATCATATTCCAGCATCGGAGGCCATGGTTCATGATCTCTGAGAAAATGATTGGAAGATATGAGATTTTCTCTACAATTTTCCATTATCAGCATTCCCGGATAAAAAGAATGAAATCTGTTTGCAGTTACTGATGATCTAAGAACACCCTTAAGATGTACTATACTTTTTCCTCTTGGAAAAATGTTATTGGAAGTAATCAGAAGTCCTCCAAAATTTTCGGCAAAAATTGTATAACCTCTATAACCAGCCCCCATAAGATTATCTGTTATTTTAGATGCCTGTCCGGCTCCACGAAGTTCTACACAATTTCCACATTCTGCTATAAAATTATCATGAACAGATAATGCATCAGAATTGTAAAGAGTCACTCCATGCTCCAGATAAATAATACCCATGCCTGTAATTCTGAAAGAATCCTGTGCACTGGCTACATAAATTCCTGTTTTTCCATTTAAATATGTATTCTCTGGATCTCCATTTCCGTCATCTACAAAATGGAGTCCATCAATACAGAAATTTTCAAACTCCACGGAACTGATTCTCGGATCTCCCTCTCGTTCCACCAGAAAAGCAGCACCGGATCTTTCATCCCCCTTTAATGGTTCCAAATCTACCAGAATCCTGCTACCGCCCGGCCAGATGTCATGAAGATCCTTCCACTGTTCTTTTGGCACATTATATCGGATACTTGAAGACACAAATCCATGTCCTGATCCTTGGATTTTCAAGTAACTGATGTCAATTTTCACCTGCGTTTTTAAATGATAATCTCCAGACGGAATATAAATTACTGCTCCCGGTTTTCCTCCATCATTTACATTTGTATCCTTCTGTCTGTTCTTGATGTCTGCAATGATACTGTTGATCACTTCTCCGATATCCGTATATGGGTTACCTACCTGCCAGTCAGTGACATCATAATAATTATTACGTTTCATTTCAATACTCCTCCTGCTTTCAGTTCATGTCAAGCGGATATTCGCAATCCGCTCCGCTACTTGATTCAGTTAAAACACTCCTGCAATCCATATGCTTCATAGTCTCTGATTACCGCTCTTCCACCAAACGCAGATATACTTATTGCATCCTGATCATTTCCTGCAAAAATATTATTGGAATGATTATTTCTGTATTGATCTGTAAATATCTCCAGAGAACTCTGATCTGAAAAGATATGTACATCCAGACTTTTTTCGCTGACCTTAAGTACACTTCTGGATGTTCCTACACTCCATCCATCTGCACAGCTTCTGTCTACCAGCAATTCACCATTTTTCAGATCAAAAATACAACGGGATTCTTTTTCTTTTCCGCATCTGAGCTTCAGTTCTACCCTGTCTGCATCAGTTTCTTCAAGATCCAATGTAAATTTCATCTCAAAGCTGATTCCATCTCCTGCTTTTAACTGCTGAGGTGTTTCTGTAATCTGTATTTCCCGTTGCGTAAATTTGTTTTCACGGATTTTTTCCATTTCCTCTACAGGAACAAACGCCAGCGTTCCATCCTTGCACATCCGAACTTCACGAATCACATTAAAAAATCCGCACCAGCCCTCCTGATAAGTAGGTCCCCAGTCCTTAAAGAGAGGCATCCATTCCCATTCATTCGCCCAGGCAACAATCAGACGTCTTCCATCAGGAGCAACCATGGACTGTGGCGCATAAAAATCAAATCCCCAATCCATTTCACCACTGATATGCCAGTCAAATTTTCCTGTTTTGTAATCAAAATCTCCTGTCAGGTATACTGATGTATGATCTCCTGAGCCCATTGGAGAAAAAGTGAGAACATATTTATCGCCAAGCTGATAAAAATCCGGACATTCCCACATGAATCCCCATTCTCCACGGCTTTCTGCCAGCACGTTTAAAAAATTCCAATGATAAAGATCTGCAGATTCATATATCAATGCTAATCCTCTGTTATTACGACTGGCCCCTACAACCATATAATATTTATTTTCATGCTTCCATACCTTTGGATCGCGGAATGAATCCGGCTGAATACCTTCCGGTGCATCAAAGAGAGGATTTCCGTCATACTTTTCAAAATTTATTCCATCTTCACTTATAGCAAGACACTGGCTTTGCTCACTTCCGTTTCCATGATTTGCAGTTGCCGTATAAAATACATATAACTTACCTTCGTGTTCGATTGCACTGCCGGAAAAACATCCACCTTTTTGATAATCATCATACTCTTCACTGGGTGCCAATGCCAGAGGCAAATATTCCCAATGAACTAAATCTTTGCTGACTGCATGTCCCCAATGCATACAATCCCAAAATCCATTATATGGATTAGTCTGATAAAACACATGATACTGTCCGTTAAAAAAGATCAGTCCGTTAGGATCATTCATCCACCCGCTCTGGGGCATAAAATGATAATGCTGACGCATTTTTCCATTTTGAACAATCATCTTTTTACTGTCAATTTCTTTTTGCGCGTTTTCTATTCTTTGTCTCATTAATATTTTATTCACTGGCTTTCTCCATTCTTATTATCCTTTTACAGCTCCTGCTGTCATTCCCTGAACAATGTATCTCTGTGCAAACATTGATAAAATCATTACCGGGAAGCTAAATAAAAATGCTCCTGCACACATCGGTCCAAGGTCAAGATTATACGCTGACAGGAAACCGGCAAGACCTACTGTAAATGTTTTAGCATTCATACTGGTCAGCAACAGAGAAATAAGAAAATCATTCCATGCCAGGAACAATGTAAATATAAAGGCAGTTGCAAGTCCCGGCTTACAAATCGGCAAAATAACCTTTCTGAATGTCTGAAGGCTGGAAGCGCCATCTACATATGCAGCCTCATCCAAAGTAGACGGTACTCCCTCATAAAAACTAAGCATTGTCCACATTACAAAAGGCATGTTTACTGCCGCATAAACAATAATCAATGCAATTCTGGTATCATACAATCCCATATTACAAATAATCTCATAAATAGGTACTGCAATACTGGATGTAGGAATCATTTTCAGACATAAAATCAATACCACCAGCCCTACTGACAGCTTCGCTCCAGATCTCTGAATAGCATATGCAGCCAGTGAACCCAAGATAACTGCAATAATTGTACTGCAAACTGCTGTAATCAAACTGTTCAGCAGATACCCACCCGCGTTCATTCTTACAAATAATTGAGTGAAATTTTCAACCGAAAAGCTTTTTGGAAGAAAAGATGGCGGAACAGCAATTACCTCTGATCCAGGTTTAAACGAACAACAAATTACATAAATATATGGAAGCAGCCAGAATATCGTAATAATTATAGAAATAATAACTGCTATTTTTAGTTTGATACTATTACCTTTCTTCATTTTGGTCTCCTTATTGAATCCTTCTTATTACTGTTTTTCTTTGACAGCTTTTACTTTTTCTTTGGATTCCATAAACTCTGCATAAATACTAATGTAAACACTACAAGAACTATGATAAAGATAACAGCCATTGCACTGGCATATCCTGTATTATTATACTTTACAAGTGTTTTATAAATAATAATACTAATTGTCTCCGATGAACTGTTAGGTCCACCTTCTGTCATTGCCCAGATAATGTCAAAAGTCTTTGCTGCATCTATAATTCTCACTGACAATGCTGTCAACAGAACCGGTTTAATTCCCGGTATTTTTATGTAAAAAATTTCCTGCAGCTTACTTGCTCCATCCATTCTTGCAGCTTCTGCCACGCTGGTATCCAATCCCTGAAGGCCAGCCAGAATCATCAGCATCATAAACGGTGTAGTCAGCCATATATCTGCAATACAGCAGGCGATCAATGACCATCTGGAATCTGCAAGCCACAAAATATCACTTGGACTGGACAAGATTCCTATTCTGGTCAGAAACTCATTGACAATACCAAAGTTTGAACTCATCATCAATTTCCAGATAAGACCTGCAACCAGCGGTGCGATCATAAGTGGTGTCATCATTAATGAACGTACTATTTTACTGCCCTTATAATCAAGTTCAAATAATAATGCAAAAATAAATCCTAAAACTGTTTCCACAGATACCGCAATCAAAATATAAATCAATGTATTTTTCAGCTGCTTCAAAAAACCGCCAGCTGTAAATGCTTTAATATAATTATCAAATCCAATAAAAGTTCTGGCTCCTGTAATTCCAACCTTAAAGAAACTGTCAAATACCATTTTAAAAATAGGATAAATCAAAAAGGCACCCATGAAAATCGCGCCAGGAAGAAAAAACAGCAATAGTGTTTTTTTTGATATCAATTTCATAATATTTCCCGCTTTCTTATAAAAATCAAGGGCGATTTACTCCCTGCATCATACATCATAGATTAGTAAATTCATAGTTAGTGTGTTCGATGTCCAGGTAAAATCACCCTTGATTTAATTACATTTTTTATTATTTGGTAGATGTCTGCAATCTGCTTTTTCTTTATTACTTTGTCACTTTACTTCCCAATTGCCTCAATCTCTTCTTTTGCAGATTCAAGGGTTTCTTTCACATCTGCTCCACCAAGACAGGATTCTACAACACCTGTAAGAACCTGCTCTACCTGTGACCAGGTTGAAATCATAGGTCTTGGCTGAGACTGTTTTTCATTCAATGTGTCAAGAACTGCTGTTGTATGCTCATTACCAGCCTCTTTTCCAGCTTCCTCATAAACAGAAGTTCTGCCGGCAATTTTAAGGGTTCCGTTCATATAATCTGCATTATGATCGTACATATATTCTACATATTTCAGTGCCATGTCTTTATTCTCAGAATTTTTCATTACACATTCATACCATGGACCTGTGGTTGCTCCTACTCCTGCACTGCCGGCAATCATTGGTGCACATCCCACCTTATCTGCTCCAAGTGCCTCAACAGCTGCAGGATACTGATGGCTCCAGTTCAACTGCATTGCAACTTTACCATTATTGAAAAGTTCCTGAGACTCTGTAGAAGCAGTAGCCAGAGAATCTGATGGCGTACAATCTTCATTTGCCATTTCAACCATAAAATCAAGCGCATCCACATATGGCTGATCTGTAATATTTACATTTCCATCCTTGTCATATACTAATCCATCTGCACCGGCCTGGCAGGCAAAATCAAGGAAGGAACAAACTGCGTCAGAACCACTTCCAAAAACTGTTGTTCCGTACATATCGTCTGTTTTCATTTCTTTTGCCAGTGCTTTATATTCATCCCAGGTCTTTGGCACTTTATCTTCCGGAATCAGATCTTTTCTGTAAATAAGGATCTTAGCGTTTACCCACATCGGATATCCCAGAAGATTACCATCTACTGTTCCGCTTTCTTCCAGCGTTGGAAGGAAATCACTGGTATCTGCATCTGTAATTGGTTCGATTGCATCAGCAAAAGCTGCCAGCCATACAAAATCCATGCATGAAACATCATGAGCAGCCTGTCCTGCTTTAATTTCGGTAGAAAGCTTATCATACATACCAGTATAGGCAACAGCATCAACAACAACCTTACAGCCTGTTTCTTTCTCAAAATCAGCTGCTGTATTATTGGCAAGTGCTTCTGCAGGTGAACCACTTTCTACAAGAACTGTAATACTGCTTCCACCGTCTTTTTTCCCACCTGCAAAACAGGGAACTGCCATTCCTGTAAGCATACTTCCAATCACAGTTGCTGTAATTAATGAATTAACAATCTTTTTTCTCATTTTTAATCTCCTATTCTTAAAGATTCTAAATTCCATGATATTAAATATCATGCCGTTCCATTTACATACTGCTTCAACCGCTTTAGATATTCTCCGGAGTAATCTAATTTTACGGGTTAACATTGGGAAAACAAATTTTGTTTTACAATATGGAACGCGTTCCACATTGTTTAAAAAATTTGTTTTCTTCGTCTTGTTGATTTCATTATAACCTTTTTGTAGCTTTTGTCAATCCAATTATGGTTTTTTTATTTTTTTTATAAATTATGTCCAAATATTTTGTACTTATTTTTATTTTTCATCCTTTATTTTGTAACAAATGCACAACGCACGTATGACATCTGTTTATACTGTTGTTCCGCCTTTACGGAATTCAGGTATTAAAATACTTTTTTTATTTTTCACTTTTTTTCCATTAATTAGCTCACAAAGGTTTTTTACAGATTCCTCTGCCATTCTGTCAATGGGCTGAACAATTGTACTTATTTGCGGTTCTACCAATTCTGTAATATACGTTCCATCATAAGAAACTATTTTTACCTCTTCCGGGATTTTTTTGTGTTGCCTGATCAATCCATTCATGCATTCAATAGCCAGTCGGTCTACACCAAACACACCATCAAATTTCAGATTTTTTTCCATAACTTCTTCTGCAACCTGATGATAATACTGAATATCCAAACGCCGCCAGTCCAGATCATAAACAATAGGTTTCTATTCCCTGCTCATCCATAATTTTTTGAAATTCTGCATGACGATCATGATATAAAGACTCTTTTTCTGCAGTACTTCTGAAATGAAGTATTACTTTTGCAGCCATTACGCAGCAACACTTCTGCTGCCAGGCGTCCACCCATTTTATGGTCCACAGCTACTACCGGAATTTCTTCTCCCAGATATCTGTCAAGCGCAACAATCGGCTTATGAATTTTAGAATACTCAACTTTCATCCAAAGAAGACATTCCCGCAATTATCCCATCTACAAATACGTCCGTTCAGCAAATCCAGATATTCAGCTTCAGCCTTTACATCTTTCAATGTGTTACATAACATAATTTTGAAGCCGGCTTTGCGCAGTTCCCCTTCTACACAATCAACAAACTCAGCAAAAAAAGGATTGGATACATTCGGTACAAGTACCGCAATTATGCCGCTTTTTTTATAATACAGATTTCTGGCAAGTTCATTCGGTGTATAATTCAATTCCTTCATAGCAGCTTCTATTTTGGCCCTCGTATCCAGAGAAACATATCCACTGTCATTAAGCATTCTTGAAACTGTTCCCACACCTACTCCTGCCATTTTTGCAACATCTTTAATCCCTGCCATTTTTTCCACACTTTCATATTATGATATTAAATTCCCAAGTTCCAAATTTGTTCAAGCATACACGATGAGATATTTAAACTTAGAACTTGTCAAACATTAAGAAACAACGATTTAAGTAATAAATCAGCAAATTTTCTAAAATTTGGGATTTCTTAACTCCATTTAGAAGATACCTGAAATTCATCATCTAAAGATATACCTTCTGCAAATAAATTATTTTTAATATTATCAGACCAAAAAAATCCAATACAAATACTCCAACAAATATAATACATTACTAATAAATAATATACCACTAATGAGTAGTGTATTATATTTACCATATTCATTCAAGTATTTATAAAAAATTCTTATTCATTCCTGCCAAAATTCACTATTACACCTTACGTAACTAATCGGAATTCCTAGAATGTGTTTGAAAAATGCTTTCCGCAAAATGTGCATCACAATTTGTAGGAGATTTTGTTCAAATAAGGGCGTCGTAGCGAGCTACGGAAAACAAATTTTGGCAAAATATATCGCAAAGTGGGGCGTGCAGATTATGGGAATGATTTTTCAAACACGCTCTAGCAATTATCTTATGGCTTTTATCATGACAAATTTTACAAAATTTTTCATAAAATATCCCAACATTTATACCATCATATTTTCTATAAAATAAGATGTACCTGGCAAGAGACAGTCAAAACCAATTGTCTCCTGTCAGGTAATTATAGCAGTCCTGGTATAGAATTTTTCCCAATATGCTACTCTGCTCAATGCCTTAAGACTTCTTATGCCATTCCATTCACAGTCTTATACTTATACAGCATCTCCGCATGATTCTGCTCCTCAATCTGGATATCTGCCAGCAGCTTGCGTACACCACTGTCGCCAAAGGCAAATACATCATCATTGTATGTTCCTGACACCAGCTTCTCTGTACCAATACAGTCTGTTGCAAGAAACGCATCGTGTTGTTTATCTTCCGGTGAACTCATGGCTGTATAGACTGCTTTTGGCTGATAGTCTCTGCCTGATCTGTCATTACAGTTACATTCAGGCACACTTCCGGAAAGAATCATTGACAAAGACTCATAATGCTTCTGTTCTTCCTGCTGGATATTCCGGAAAAGATTTTTAAGCTCCGGGTCTCTGGCCTGTTCTGCGTATTTTCCATACTTTTCCACACAGCTTTTCTCTTGTGTCTGAAGATCTTCGATTACTGAACGTTCCTTTTCTTTTAAAATCATAGTCTGTTGTCTCCTTTTTTAAGAAATACTGTATTTTGTTACATGAAAATAGTATGGATAAAAAATGCTTTTTTATTCTCTGTATCATGACTTATGACAATTTCAGAGAATATTTTGTTCCAATACCACTGTATCAGAGTGAATTTCTGTTTACTTTATGATATACTTATATGCACGATAAGACTTTTGAACTTAGGAAGATTTATAATGAAACGAATTGATTTTGAAAACGGAACTGTAACCAACAATATATTAAGCGCTGCGCTTCCCATGCTGGTAGCGCAGATATTGAATCTTTTATACAACATTGTGGACCGTATCTATATCGCCAGGATCCATGATATAGGAACAACTGCACTTGGCGCTGTGGGCTTATGCTTTCCGATCATCATGATCATTACTGCTTTCAGTAATCTCTTTGGTTCCGGAGGTGCACCAATTTTCTCTATCAACCGCGGAAAAGGAGATTCCAGGACTGCTGACATGATCATGAATACTGCTTTCACCATGTTATGTGGAAGTGCTGCTGTGCTGATGCTGATCGGATTTCTTTTTGCCCGCCCCTTACTGACTCTGTTTGGTGCTTCAGATGATGCTCTGGTTTATGCGTATCCCTATCTGATGATTTACCTTCTGGGTACTCTCCCTTCCATGATAGCAACAGGAATGAATCCTTTTATCAATGCACAGGGATATGCCATTATCGGTATGCTGTCAGTAACAGTCGGTGCAGTGGCAAATATTATTCTTGATCCGATTTTTATTTTTGTTCTGGATATGGGGATTAAGGGTGCAGCGATTGCTACTGTCATCTCTCAGATTCTCTCTGCCTTGCTTGTATTTTATTTTCTTCATGGAAAATCAGAATTGAAGGTAAGATGGATTCATATAAATGAGATTTCTGAGTGCACCAGACATGCCAGGGATATCATCAGTCTGGGGTCTGCCGGATTTATCATGCAGCTGACTAACAGCTTGGTAAGTATCTGCTGCAATAATGTTCTTTCCGTGACAGGCGGTGATATTTATATCTCTGTCATGACTATTATATCCAGTGTTCGCCAGATGGTGGAGACGCCTATCCATGCGATCAATGAGGGAACCTCTCCTGTTCTCAGCTACAATTACGGAGCCAGACGTCCTGACAGGGTAAAGAAAGCAGGGGTTGTTCTGATCATTATGGTTCTGATCTATACAGGTATCATGTGGAGCGTCATTCTCATTGCCCCTGAATTTCTGATCGGGATCTTCAGTTCAGACAAACTGCTATTAAAGGATGCAGTTCCTGCACTGAAACTTTACTTTGCAGCCTTTATTTTTATGGATCTGCAGTATATTGGTCAAACAGTGTTTAAATCATTAAATAAAAAAAAGCAGGCGATTTTTTTCTCCCTGCTTCGTAAAGTATTTATCGTGGTTCCGCTGACTTATTTCCTGCCCTATGGATTACACATGGGCACAGATGGCGTGTTTATGGCAGAGCCTGTATCCAATGTGATCGGTGGTTCTCTGTGTTTTATTACCATGCTGATTACAATATTGCCTGAATTGAACAAAATGGGAAACTCCCGATAAGCAGAAAAGTCCTCAGTATTTATCCATTTTTAACTATCGCATAACTTTGCAGAAATTGTAAAAAGGATAAACAATGAGGACTTTTATTTAACTGAACATGAGAGTTCTTTACATAGCTTCATATATTTCCCAATATAATATTAATCAGGTTCTTATCGAGCATTATCGTCCGGTTCCATGGGTTGAGGATGATTCCCTCAATCTCATTTACCTGTAATGCTGAATGAAAAAGCTGATCTATGTCTGTCAGAAAAGTGGATTGTACGCTTCCGCCGCCTTTCAGTTCTTCCTCAAAGCTTGTAAATGCCGCCCACCAGACTTTTCCATCTCCGGTTTTCACTGTGCCGATCCGGAGCTGGTTGTCTCCTGTGGGCGGTTCTACTGAAAGGATAAACTGGCCGTTTTCTCTCATTCGTCTACGGATTACAGTCAGTGTATGTGCCAGCATTTCCTGAGTGGCTTCCTGCTGCAGAGCAGCGATCGCCTGCTCTATTTTTTCATTTCCCTGAAGACCTTTATCCTGATTTACATTCTTATTATCACTCATATTAATATCTCTTTTATGCCTTTCATCGTTTTATTTCCAGTGTATTTTCTAAATTTTTCAGCTTTTTGATGGCTTTCTCAGGATCTCATGCGGTGCCTCTATCTCATTTGCCAGCGTATGTTCTGTCAGCTCTGATAACAGTTTCAGCTTCTTATTGAGCAGAGGCCGCATACAGTTCGGAACATGTTCCTGGTGTGCTCTGTGGATTGCCACACATTCCTTGCAGTTTCCGTGATAACGACAGGCCTTCTGGCAGGAACAGTGATCCTTCTCCTTGTATTCTTCACGAAATTCTGCCGCGAATTCCTCCTGCAGACGCAAACCCTCTGCACGGTTTCCTTTATGAAACTCAGCCATTGCGTCTAATTCCTTCTGATTTCCTTCAATCTTCATATATTGAATTTCCTTTCCCAGCCTTCATTACGGATTTTCTGCTTTACTTACTTAAGATCTCTTTTTGCGTTCTCTGCTCTTGTTCTTAATTTTTAATCCTGTTTATATTTCACAGCAGTTCCATATGCGATCACTTCTGCAGCCCCTGACATTACCTGGGAGGAGCCGTATTTTACACCGATCACAGCATCCGCATTCATCTCTTTGGCTTCATCTACCATACGCTTGGTGGCAATCTGTCTTGCCTCATTGAGCATTTCCGTATAGCCAGTGATTTCTCCGCCTACAAGAGTCTTCATCCCTGCCATGAAATCTTTTCCTACATTTTTTGTCTGTACAACGGTTCCCTTTACAATTCCCAGCGCCTCAAACTCCACACCCGGGATATATTCAATACTTAGAAGCTTCATCCTCTTCTCCTCCTTCAATCTCTTTCATGCGTCCTGCAAGTGCTGCCAGGATTCCTCCGATGATCACAACCGGTATGGCGATCAGAAATATCAGCAGTCCGGTCGGTATGGGATCTTGTGTATTTGCCCACAACATAAGCCCAATCACAAATCCCATAAGCAAGATCATGACTACTGCTCCAATGATCGCTCCTGTCCTTCTTTTCTTACGGATATCTGTTTTCTTTATATCCATAAACCTTGCACCCTCTTTCTCCATCTGCTCGATTTCTTCCAGACAGTTCTCGGCATTTAAGGTATCCAGGGACTGATGCTCTGTAATCAGGCGCTCACACATTTCCTGCATTTTCACAAGGCCCTCCCTGCGGCGTTCCAGTTCTCTCAGGTGCTGTTCCAGACAGAACTGCAGGCTTTTCCTCTTTTCAAAAAGAGCTCTCATCTCTTCTATGGAAATATCCATCTTCCGGAATAATTTGATTTCCTGAAGTCTGGCAATGTCTGCCGTATGATATTCCCGGTATCCATTCTCTGCACGCTCCACATTCAGGAGGCCCTGCTCTTCATAAAAACGGATATTCTTTCTGGTGATGCCTACCAGCTCTTCCACCTGTTTGATCTTCATTCTGTTACCTCTTGCTTTCCTGACAGCAGATACAGCCTATCCGCTACTCTACTGCCCTGTCTGTGCTTCCTTTATACTGCTTCCACAAGGAGGAAGGTCAAGTATTTTTTGAAAGAAATTGAAAAAAATATAGCTTCCGGCAGGGGGAATCTTTTAAGCTCCTGTACGGTCTGAACCTCTCATAATTGTGATCAGAGAACTGAGCAGCAATAACATAGGATAAAATAATTTCGGCATGATCTGAAATGCAGAAATCTCACCACCCAGTTCATTCACTGCTGAGATTGCAACCAACATCTGTGCACCATAGGGAATCACTCCCTGGAAAACACAGGAAAAAGTATCCAGTATGGAAGCTGTCTTTCTCGGTGTAATTCCATACTCCTCTGCCATTTCCTTTGCGATAGGGTTTGCCATTACGATTGCCACTGTATTATTGGCAGTGGCAATGTCCATAGTTCCTACCAGAAGTCCCATTCCAAGCTGTCCGCCTTTCTTTCCGCGGAAAATTTTATGGATCCAGCCAAGAAGCGCATCGAATCCACCATATTCACGGATCAGCGCACACATGGCTGCTACCAGAATTGCCACCATACAGGTCTCAAACATTCCGGATACACCGGATCCCATATTTTTCAGGATCTCTACAGGTGTGATATGTCCTCCGATCAGCATGATAAATGCTCCGGATACAATTCCTGTCAGCAATACCACAAATACATTGATTCCAACAATTCCTCCGATCAACACCAGCACATACGGTATTACCTGTGTCAGATGATAGGGCTGGAGCACACGACCCTGAATTTCTGTCTGAAATGACAGGATCAGGATTAAAATCAGTGTGGCGCCGGCTGCCGGAAGAGCGATCCAGAAGTTCTCCCTGAATTTGTCTTTCATCTCACATCCCTGACCATTACATGCAGCAATCGTCGTATCTGAAATAAAAGAAAGATTGTCTCCAAACATGGCTCCGCCCATAACAGAAGCCACGCAAAATGCCAGATCAAATCCTGATGCTGTGGAAACTGCAGCTGCGATGGGTGTCAGAAGGGTAATGGTTCCCACAGAGGTTCCCATAGCCACAGACACAAAACAGGCAACTACAAACAGCACAGAAACTGAAAATCTGGCAGGTATCAGACTCAGCATACAATATGCAACACTCTCAGCACTGCTTCTTCCCACAACCCCTACAAAGGAACCTGCTGCAAGGAAGATCAAAAGCATGGTGATGATATTTTTATCCCCTACTCCCTGTGCCATGATCTCCAGTTTCTTATCAAAATCCAGTGCTCTGTTCTGCAGACAGGCAACCAGGATCGCAGCCAGAAATGCTACTACAATAGGCACATTATAAAATCCCATGGGGATTTCCATCACATACTCAAACAAAATGCCCAGTCCAAGGTATAATACAAGAAATACACCAATGGGAAGCAGGGCAATTCCTTTTCCTTTTTTCATCTTTTATCCTCTTTCTACCATAATCTCTTTATGGTTATATAATCACTCTGCTATTTTATCATACACTCAGTTTTCCTGCCATAGTATTTATCACAGCTTGGGCTGATAGCGCATGTCCGATACATTGTAAACTGTCACAAAGGCTTTTGGATCTTCATTATTGATGTAAGCCATCAGCTTCTGATATTCTGTTTTGTCTACGATCGTGATGATCTCATTGCGTTTCTTCATATTATAGGCACCTGTCGCTTCATAGATTGTTGCTCCGCTGTGCAGATCTTCAATAATGAACTTGCGCAGTTCTTCCTCTTTCTGAGTGATAACGCAGACACGCCTCTTGATATTATGGTCAAAGATAAAGTGATCCAGAACCATACCATTAAAGTATGTTCCCAGTATACTCAGCACCACTGTCTTTTTATCATATACCAGCGCTGCGGAAAGAGCCACACACATACCGGAAAGAGACATTGCTTTTCCCAGTTCCATGTGGAGATATTTGTTCATGATCTTTGCCACAATATCCAGTCCGCCGGAGGATGCATTTCTGTTAAAAAGAATGCTCAGTCCTACACTGACTACCAGGATATAGCACAGCACATCCAGTTCCTGACTATTGGTCATAGAGCCAAAATCCGGAAATAATTTCTCGAATAATCCGAGAAATAAGGGCAGAACGATACTGGTGTAAACCGTTTTTACACCAAATTCGCGTCCGCAGGTGATAAAGCCAATGATCAGAAGTACCACATTCAAAATCATGGTGATCACAGACAGTGGTAAGGGTACAAAGTTTGATAGCACGATACCAAGACCGGAGATACTGCTTACAGAGGCATGGCTCGGCACCAGAAAGAAATAAACTGCTGCCGCAATGATCGCTACCGCACCTGTCAGGATCAGTGCTTCCTTTATGATATCTGCATAATTTAGTTGTTTTTTCATAGTTAGATTTCCTGTCTTTCTTTCCATATTCTTGTTCTATTGTAACATATAGAAAGAGAATGTCCATTGGCAATTACAAAAAGAGGCTGTCTTCCATGACACCCCCTTTGTAAATCCTTATAACCTATAGGACTGCTATAAAATTCGCTTTCATATATTCGAACATGTTTGAAAAATGTTCTAATATTTTATCCTAACGGTTCTGTATGTTTCTCAGATAAATAGGCCTTCTGTTCTTCCTCCGGTGCTTCCCAGATTGTTGTTGTAGTTCCATCCTTATCTACATATACTTCTTTTATCTCATCTTTCTTCAGAATCTCATGAAATTGATCATATGGATAAAAAATACAGCTTACATATTTTTCCCACAAGCTCTGTTCAAAATGGATAGTCATTACACCTGTTTCTCTGTCCAAAGATGTTTTCCAGCGATAATTTCCTTTTATATTCATTCTATATGTTACTTCATCTTTATTATCCTCAACAATAGTAATCCCGGCATCTTTGTAGTTGATATATGTGACATGTTTATTCATAAAGGTAAACACTGCCAAAAAGCAAACTATGGTTGCTGCTATGGAAAGCAGGATTGTTTTTGTCTTTTTTTTCTTTAAAAATTTCCTGAAATTCTTCAGGTCATTTGCTTCATTGCTGTTTTCTTTTGTCTGCGCATAGATTTTCATATCATTTTCAAGGTCTGCCTTTGTCTCATGGTATACCCGCTGGCAGATTTCACAGTTTTGCAGATGTTCTTCTACAAGTTCTTTTGTATCTTCGCTTACTGCATCTTCAATGTACAATAGCAGAATATCCTGTATCACGTTGCAGTTTATTTTTTCCATGTTACTTTTCCTCCTGACTTATCTGTGCTCTTATCATCTGGCGTGCACGGTGGTAGGTTACTCTTGCCCACCCTGCACTTTTCTGATAGCATTTTCCGATCTGCTCAAAGGAGAGTTCACCATATATCCGCAGATGAAATACTTCCCTGTAGGGTTCCGGTATCAGTTCTGCATAGCGTTTGAGATTCCGAACTGTCTCATCCTGCACGATCTGATCCAGTACTGCCGGGGATGTATCCTGCATGGAATCCTGCATTATTTCTGAAAATTCTTCGCCCACGTAGATTTTGTTTCGTCTGCAATAGCGGAAATATGTATTCTTCGCAATTACAAATAACCATGCGCGGATATCCTTCCGGCCGTCAAATTTCTCAATATTATTCATTGCCTTCAGAAATGTTTCCTGGGTGATTTCCTCTGCCAGACTTTCATTTTCGGAAAGTGCCCGGATATAGAGAAAGACATCATGGAAATACTTCCTATAGATTGTTTCGATTTCTGATTTCTCCATTCCTGCCCCTTATATTTTTTATTATCCTACTGCATCTTTCGGGATTTTTAATGGTCCTGTCTGACCGATCGTGGTGCCATCCTTATCCAGAATATAACCATCTTTATCCTGATATGACCCTGCCGGCGGTGTCCACATAGATCCATCTGACGACCTGATCTGTCTTCTTCCATTGAATGTCTGAACACGGTTCTGATTTTGTTGCATCTGCATTGAATATGCACGGCTGCTCACCTGGGTATCACTGTCTGTATCGGATGCACAACCTGATAAACCAACCACAACTGTCAGAATGAATATTCCTAAATATCGTTTCATAATAATCCTCCTGTCTGCTGTATCATTATTTTATCTGATGTCTTTCTATATAACTAAGTCACAGACAGAAGAAACGTTACAGAAAAATAAAAAAGAATCCCCTGCTGTTTGCTTTTCGCAGTCTCTGCAGGGGACTTACTTGATTCGATTAAAACAACAGCTCCATCTGATCCCCCACTTCAATTCTCGCAGTGACAAGTTCATCCGGTTCTTTTCCTCTTTTGTGTTCAGCTTTCAGGTACTGGGTACCGCCTCTCAGACTTGCAGCGATCAGATTCAGCACATATATATTGTCAAAACGATTATATATGGACTCTCCGCCCAGACCGGTAAGGCAGATAAGCTGTGTGTTGCTCTTTTTTGCCATATCCATCAAAGGGATCAGCAGATGGGAGGCATTGGTCTGCGCGAACGGGTTGTCCATGATCAGAACCTTTCCCTCATTTTTATCTGCAAAAATGTCCGTGTCATCCCGTCTCATATAATACAGAAGGCTGGACAGGATTACAAATGCAGACAAAAATCCTTCTCCACCTGAGTTTCTGGAAACCTCTTTCCAGGTAATCGGATACTCTCTCTGGGCTTCAATCTTATAAAGATGGATCTGTACATTTCCAATTCCTACCACCTGATCATAGAGATTTCTGGTAGTGATACCGGAGCCGAAAAACTCCTGTGCGTTCTCATTTTTCTCGAAAAGTTCCACGCCTTCCATGGTGATCTTATCAATAAAATCTTCCAATCTCAGACGATAAAGCCCTGCATTTTCTTCCCAGTCCGGAAGCTGGATCTTTAACATTTTGATATTTCTTTCCCTGATGGTGATGGTTGAATTATGGTCAATTTTTCCAAGATTACTGTGGATTTCCCGCACATAATCCTCCAGAAGTTCTGTGATACGTTCCTTCTCCCTCTCTACTACAGAAATATCGACCTCTAACTTCTCCATAAGGCTGTCATAGGACTGCACTGTAGTTTTTAACTGAGTCAGGACACGCACTGCATCATCGGAAAGTTCCAGCATCTGTTCCAGAGGTTTTCTGTAAAAATCATCCTGAAAGCTTTCCATACGGACAATCTTATTCAACGTGCGCACCAGTTCTTCCTTCTTCTGTCTGGTTTCCCGTATCTTCTGATTATAATCCCTGATCAGAATTCCCTTGCAATTTCTTAATTCTTGCGCAGACAGATTCTCCGAAACCGGCTCATGGTCTTCTGCAGCCACAGGAATCAGTTCGTTATTCAGATTATAAACCTTGTCCGGCTCCCGATTGAATAAGGGTCTTAAAAAATAGTCCAGATTCTCCAGAAGGATTTCCTCGTAATCCTTTACCGAATAATTCAGGGCATTTCTGCGAATTTTCCCCATGGCTTCCTGAATCTTCTGAAGCTGGATGCGCATCAGGTTAAGGACATTCTAAATCTCATCCACAGCCTTATCATAGCTCTGCTTTTCCAGATGCATCCGAAAGATCATTTCATGGATGGTAAACTTCATATTATTTTCTATTTCAAGAGTGGAAAGTATCAGATTGTATCCGTCATCTGTAAGATAATAAGAGGTTCTGCGAACCTCCTGATCCAGATACACGATCCGGTTCGCCACATAACTGATATGCATGACATGATAATCGTTCTCGTGAA
>NZ_JBWLUT010000089.1:0-26284 GCF_056504575.1 Blautia sp. CGZ-1-C1 | reverse complement strand
TCAGTTCGCCCGGCGCGAACGTTATTCTTAAAGGTGAAAGTCCTAAGTGTGCCCGTTAGCGGGAAGCACATAGCCAACATGGCAAGGGTGTCCACTGTAAGGTGGAATCTGAAGGAAGCCTGCGGCAAACCATTGGTCCGACGGACAGAAATCATGTATAAGGCTTACAGTTCGGATAAGACTGCTGAATAAGTTGAAGTCCAATAGCTAACGTAGAACTGGTAGTAGACATGGCGGATAGATGATGGGAAAGATAGCGTATTTTAACCGGGGAGATCCTATGGGTGGTCTCATTTGCCATAGTAACAACGAATCATAGGAAGTCAGCAGATGTCATAGTAGCGAGGAAGTCCGGGAAAGCCGGATGGAGCAAAGGACAGAACAGTTAATCAGCTGGAGTACGTCCTAATTGAGAGTTTTAGACGAAACACATGCCGAGAGGAGTACCACAAGTACTAAGTGGTCGGAACTCACGAAAAGGAAAGGAAACAGCGCATGGAGGAACAAGGAATATTTATAGAACGCATTCTGTCAAATGAAAACATGAATCGTGCCTACAAACAGGTGAAAAAGAATAAAGGTGCGGCAGGAATAGACGGAATGGAATGTGCCGATTTGCTTTCTCATTTGAAAGTAAATGGACAGCAACTCAGAGAGAGTATAAGAAATCAGTCATACAAACCAATGCCAGTAAAGAGAGTGGAAATCCCTAAAGCAGACGGAAGCAAACGAAAACTTGGAATTCCAACTGTCACAGATCGTGTGGTACAGCAAGCAGCTACACAGGTATTAACACCTATATATGAAAGAAAATTTCATGAGAACAGCTATGGATTCAGACCTGGAAAAAGTGCACAGAAGGCAGTACTAAAAGCAGTTAAATACATGAATGAAGGATATAACTGGGTCGTGGATATTGACTTGGAAAAGTTTTTTGATACGGTAGAACACGACAAGTTAATATCTGTTTTGAACAAAGAGATTAAGGATGGAAAAATACTTTCGCTAATCCGAAAATTTCTAGTAAGTGGAGTTATGGTTGGAGAACAGATAGAAGAAACAGAAATCGGAACCCCACAAGGGGGAAATATTTCACCGCTTCTCGCTAACATACTGCTCAATGAATTGGATTGGGAACTTGAAAGCCGAGGACTTAAATTTGTACGATATGCAGATGACTGTATTATTTTTGTCAAAAGCGGAAAAGCTGCGGCAAGGGTAATGGAATCGGTCACGAAGTATATTGAAAATGTTCTGCGGCTGAAAGTGAACAGGGGCAAGAGTAAAATAGGGAGACCCACAGAAATACAATATCTGGGATTTGCCTTCTATTATCAGTTTCAGGAAAAGAAATATAAGATAAAAGTCCCTCAAAAGTCATTGGATAAGGTAATGAAGAAAGTCAGAAAATTAACGAGCCGCAAGTGGGGTGTAAGTAACTCATATAAAGCCCAAAAGATAGCGGAAGTGGTAAGAGGCTGGATCAATTACTTTAAAATTGGCTCAATTCTTACAGCAACCCAAAGACTCGATACGGTTATTAGGTACAGGTTCAGAATGTGTATATGGAAACATTGGAAAAATCCTAAAACCAGATATAGAAATCTGATAAAACTGGGTGTTAGTAAAAAGAATGCAAAAAGTGCGGCAGGATTCCATGGATATGCTCGGGTTTGTCGTACAGAAACTATTTGCTATGCAATGTCAAATGCACGTCTGAAAAAGTTCGGATTACTCTCAGCAGAGGAATATTTTTGTCAAACAAGATGTTAAGTTAACTGAACCGCCGGATGCGGAACCGCATGTCCGGTGGTGTGAGAGGTCGGCGGCGAAAGCTGCCTCCTACTCGATCGATGTTAGATAGAATACAGATATAAGGAGATTACTAGTATGGATATACGGAAATTTCAGCAGAAGCTCACAGAGATCTGCGAGCTTGGTGAGAAAAATGGAAAAGTGCTGAAACCGGCACAGATAAAAGAATGTTTTGGGGAACTGGATCTGGATAAATCACAGCTGATCAAAATTTTACAGTATCTGAAATTAAAAGGCATTACGATTGAAGGCGCAGAGGCACTTGCGGCGGCGCCACAGGAAGAACATGAAGAGGAATCCGCACAGAGCGAAGAGAAAGTACCTTTAACACCGGAAGAGGAAGTTTATCTGAAAGAATATCTGGAAGGGTTAGAGGAACAGGAGCAGGGAACAAGAAGTGCTGAAGAGCTTTTTGCACTGCTTTCTCAGGGAGATGCTATGGCACAGGCAGAACTGTCACAGAAATATCTGCGCGTAGCAGCCGAAATGGCGGTTGAAATGAACTGTGAGGAGATTTTCATCGCTGATCTGATTCAGGAGGCAAATATCAGCCTTCTGATGGCTCTTGGAGAGGAAGAAGCGGCCCGGAAGGATGAAAACTGGCTGCTTGGACGTATCCGTGCGGGAATACGCAATGCGATCGAAGAACAGACACAGAGAAAGTTTGAAGACGATTATCTGGTGGCAAAGGTTGAAAAACTGGAATCAGCGGTACGTGAGCTCACAGAGGGTGACGATGATGAAAATGCTAAGTTCAGCATAGAGGAACTGGCAATCATCCTTGATATGGATGTGGAAGAAATTCGTGATGTTTTACGCCTTACAGGAGATGATAAATAATATGATACCAGGGTCAAAAGGTCAAAAAGCTGTTCGTGCTTGCACGATAAAGCTTTTGAACTTGGGACCCGCCAAATATGAGGAAGTAGCGATTTACGCAGTAAATCAGCGGATTCCGAATATTTGAAGGATTGCGGGAGCAGCACAGCTGCGGAGCAATCCGTGATATCAAGTTAGGGTCAAAAAACCTTTTGACCCTAACATCATATCATGATGTTATATGAAAATGTTGGTATGCAAAAAAAAATTAGCACACCAACATTTTTTTGCGTTTCCGCGTATTTCATAGTTGTAAAAGAATCTGAAAACCTGTATAATTGTATGTAAAATAATAAGACTTAAAAACAAATATGAAAAAACAGGAGGAAATGTTTTGAAAAAAACAATTCTTGTGATCGATGCGTGTGTCCGCAGGGAAGAATCCAGAACTAAAAAGCTTCTGGAAGCAGCACTGGATACAGTGAGAAAAGAACATCCAGACTGGAATCTGGAAATTCTGAATCTGATGGATCTTGACTTGATGTACTGGAAAACAGAGACATTAAAAGAGCGTGATGAGCTTCTGGCTAAAAAAGAATACGATGCACCTGTATTTAAATACGGAAACCAGTTCCGGGAAGCGGACGGGGTAATCGTGGCGGCACCTTTCTGGGATCTGAGCATTCCGGCGGTCCTGAAGGTTTATATTGAGAATATTTCCGCAGAAGGCATTACATTTGGATGTAACGAGAGTGGATTGTATGGCCTCTGCAAAGCGAAATGGCTACTTTTCCTTACTACCAGAGGAGGAATCTGGGCTGACAGCGACATGGAGCAGGGAAGCACTTATATGGAGGCACTGTGTAAGTTCTTTGGAATTGATGAATATGCGTGCGTCTATGCGGATGGAATTGATGTGCAGGAACTTGATGGAGAAGAGATTCTTCGTGAAGCGATAGAAGAGACAAAGGGAATATGTACGCGTCTTTCCTGCGAATGAATCAGTTATTTGTCAAAACATATCGTGGGTGGCGTGTGAACAGGAATGATATTACCGGGAACAACAACGGCATATAGGATAAGCGTATTAAATATAGGAATATAGAAAGTTGGTAAAATTAATAAAAGTAATAACAGAAATAAAAAGGAAAGAGAGGACAGGATATGGTTTATTCAGACAACGGAAGAGCATTTCATATTGATGTAGCACCGGGAGAGGTAGGCAAATACGTTCTTATGCCGGGAGATCCAAAGAGATGTGCGGCGATTGCCAAGTATTTTGATGATCCGGTACAGATTGCAGATAAGAGGGAATTTGTAACTTATACCGGCTATCTGGACGGAGAGAAAGTCAGCGTGACTTCTACCGGAATCGGCGGACCGTCCACTGCTATCGCTCTGGAAGAACTGGTACAGTGTGGGGCAGATACTTTTATCAGAGTCGGAACCTGCGGTGGAATGGATCTGAGCGTAAAAGGCGGTGATATTGTCGTTGCAACAGGATCTATCCGTATGGAAGGCACAAGCAAGGAATATGCACCGATTGAATTTCCGGCAGTGCCGAATCTGGAAATAGTGAATGCGTTGGTAGATTCTGCAAAAGAGATGGGATGTAATTACCATACAGGAGTGGTGCAGAGTAAAGACTCTTTCTATGGACAGCATTCCCCACAGACAAAACCGGTAAGCTATGAACTTGAGAATAAATGGGAAGCATGGATAAGACTTGGATGTCTTGCGTCAGAAATGGAATCAGCGGCGCTTTTTACAGTTGGTAATTATCTGAGAGTACGCTGTGGAGCAGCTTTTCTGGCGGTTGGCAATCAGGAGAGGGCAAAGAAAGGAATGGACAACCCGCAGTGCCACGACACAGACATGGCTGTGCGCGTGGGTGTGGGAGCGTTGAGACTTCTTATTGCTCAGGACCGTGCGAAATCCGATTGTCCCAGATAATTCCGGCAGCAACAAGAACGATACCGAGAAGCTTTTTAAGACTGATATTCTGGAACATCAGTGCATCAAAGAGAATGCCTGCGGTTAACTGACCGACCAGCAGGAGAATGGTGGATTCCATAACCTTGAGGTGAGAGAGTGTGATCATGGAAATAATAAATGCTACGATTCCGAATGCACCTCCAAGGTAAGCCCACCAGGGTGCCTGACTAAAAGAGTACAGATTTACGGAAAATCTGGAGGATACCAGCAGGAGTATAAAAGATAACACGCTGGCAACGATATAGTTAACAAGAGAACCATTATTTGTTCCCAGGTATTTGGTACAGCGGTAGTTGATCATTTTAGAAATGACGGTTGCACATCCGTTTACGAATGCCAGAGTAAGTACAAATGCCATGATAAAACTCCTTTCATGAAAGATTGATGATGATCAGACCGACTAAGATCAGAACAAAGCAGGGAAGACGCTTCAGATTGAACGGAATCTTTGGAACGCCGAACCAGCCGAAGTGGTCGATCACTGCAGAGATCACAAGCTGTCCGGTGACGGAGAGACATGTCATTACGGAAACTCCGAGTGCTCCGATGCAGTAACTGGAAGTAACAACCAGAAAGATGCCAAAGAATCCGGCAGAATACAGGTACCATGGCATTCCGGAGATTTTTAATTTCTCATGGCAGTACAGTTTCATGTATAAGATCAGAAGAATACCGCCAACTGCATGAACGACAAGGCTCATGCCAAACATTCCCACATAATCTGTGAGCATACGGTTCAGACTGCCCATAGCAGACTGGCAGGCACCTGCAAACAGAGTAAAAAGTGCGTACATAAATAATTTCCTCCTCCTAAATAGTGGATGTTGTGAGAGTTTTGCTCATCAAAAGTTACCGGACACAAAGAGAACAGTTACCATCAAAACATCATATCACGCTATTATACAAGAAAAAAATAGCGCTTACCAGTTCTTTCGGACAAAATTTATTGATAATTATCGGTTGTTGTTATCGGAGGTCCATATTTTCTGCATCGCGAAGCGTGTTACTGAGAACGCAGTGAATAGTAACCTATATTATGGAAAAGTACATCTTTTGTCTAAAAAAGGGTGGAAATTCTGATAAAAGTACGTTACAATGGGTATGTTAAACTAAAATGTGAGTAAAACTCTCACTTTTCTGTTAGTACAGATTGCAGAATGAAATTTTCAAGTACTTTTTAAAAGGAGAATTTAATTATATGAAAGCATGGGAGATGGCGCAGAATATTTTCTGGAACGCACAGCCTGTGATTCGAAGCGAAGAAGAGCAGACATGGACAGATAATGTAGATGTATCTGGTTTCTATGATGATAACCTGTCTCTTGACTGGGGCAGTAATGTACCGGGTTCAGGAGCACCGGAGAAAATCATGGTAGCTGCGGTTCAGGCTTTGGAGAACAGAGGATATCAGGTCAGTGAGAAAGGGTATCAGCTTTTGCAGGATGGACTTTTGGCACATGCAAAGAAAGATTTTGTGAAGCTCCATCAGATTTCAGCTTTACTTCGCAGAGAGCTGACAAATGCGGTAAAAGATGATACATCACCATACTGGAATTACAGATATTATCACTCTTTTGAGGAGTATGAAGAGCAGGTTATTTTTCCGAAGGCGGTTACGGTAGACTGCACAACTTCGGAATTTGAAGAGAAAATTCACGCAGGGTGGCTTGCACAGATGATTGGCGGCGCCATGGGAACTATGGTAGAAGGCTATACCAGCGAGAATTTAAAGAAAACTTTTGGAGATGTAGAGGAATTTTTAAGAGAACCCAATACATATAATGACGATATAACCTTTGAACTTGCATTTCTGGATGCATTTTCAAAAAAAGGATACGAGGTCACATCAGAGGATATTGCACTTGCCTGGGTAGGACTGATCCCGTGTGGATGGTCTGCCGAGGAGCTTGCTATCCGTAATATTAAGAATGGTATTTTTCCACCGGAGAGCGGTACACACTGCAATCCGTTTAATGAATGGATCGGAGCTCAGATGAGGGCCGGTGTATGTGGTATGACAGCACCGGGAAGACCTTATATTGCAGCGATGCTTGCGTGGCGGGACGGAGAAGTTTCCCATGCAAATAACGGGATTCTGGGAGAAGTTTTTAACGCAGTAATGACTTCGCTGGCGTTTGTGGATGACGATATCCGCAGCGTGGTGAGAACTTCTATACAGATGATTCCGAAAGACAGTGAATATTATTCGGTGATCTCTTACGCGTATGACTGCTGTATACGTTATGAGAACTGGCAGGATGCATTATATGCATGTATGGACAGATACAAAAAATATAACTGGATCCATGCGTACCCTAATGCGTGCTGTGAGATCATCGCATTAATATATGGAAACGGCGATTTTCGCAAGACGCTCCATATCATTACCATGTGTGGCGTTGATGTGGACTGCAATGCGGGAATGATCATGCCGCTTCTGGCAATTCAACAGGGAATGAAAGCCATTCCCCCTGAACTGATCCATCCGGCATTTTCCAGGCTGGACACCTATATGAGAGGAGAATACAGAACCATTTCTCTGCAGGACTTAGTTCAGGAAACAGTAAAGAGCGTTAAAAAGGCTGAACAGGCAAAAGGAAAAGGAGGAACTAAATAATGAAGAAAAAATTAGTAGCAGCAACTCTCACCGCATCAATGATCCTGTCCATGGGAGTAGCAACCGTACCAGTTATGGCAAAAGACGATGGTGAGCCATACAAAGTAGCACTTCTGCTTAACGGAACTCTGGGTGACAAATCTTTCTTTGACTCTGCAAATGCCGGAATGGAAGCACTGCAGGAAGAACTTGGAGAAGACAAGTTTACTTACAAAGTAGAGCAGATGGGAGCTACATCAGCAGATGAAGCAAAATGGGAGCCTACAATGTATGATTACTGTGATGATGGTTCTTATGATATGATTATCTGCGGTACTTATCAGATGCTGGATGCTCTTACAAATGCAGCGAATGATTATCCGGATCAGAAATTCATCTTCTTTGATGAAGCTTTTGATTACAGTGCAGGCGGTGAGGACAATGTATACAACGTAATGTACAAACAGAACGAAGTATCCTATCTTCTGGGCGCTATGGCTGCAATGATGACTACAGATGATTCCCTTGATATGATCGATCCTTCCAATAAGATCATCGGATTCCTTGGTGGTATGGACAACTCTGTTATCGAGGACTTCCTTGTTGGATATATCCAGGGTGCAAAGGATATCGATGGAGAAACACAGGTTGCTCTTGCTTATGTAGGTAACTTCTATGATTCTGCAGCAGGTAAGGATATGGCTCTTACTCAGTACCAGAATGGCGCAGACGTAGGATTCAACGTAGCAGGAAGTGCAGGTCTCGGACAGATCGAAGCCGCTGTAGATGCTAAGAGATATGCGTTTGGCGTTGACTCTGACCAGGCAGCAGTTCTTCCGGATTACGCAGCAAACATTCCTACATCTGCTCTTAAGAACGTAGGAAACTCTCTGGTACGTGCAATCAAAGAAGATATAGATGGCGAGCTTCCATACGGTACTCTTGAATATCTCGGACTTGCAGATGGCGGTGTTGAGCTTGTGGAAGACGAGCATTATGAAGAAGTAGTTCCGGAAGACATCCGTACAAAAATAGAAGAACTGAAACAGGATATCATTGATGGTAAGATCACAGTTCCGACTACTCTTGGCGATAATGCAATGAGCCCGGATGATGTTCAGGCACTGATCGATTCTGCAAAATTAAGCTAAGGGCAAAAGTTTTTTTGACAATAACATCGTTGAACTGAATAATGAAAAAACGACCAGGCCTTGGGCCGGCAATATATTAGACTGTCTGATAATGGAGACACCAAATATATCAAGATGACAAGCAAAGGTGCGCGTCATGCTGTTTCGCATGATGCGCATTCTGTGTCTTGCAGTGAATGATTTGCTTATAGTTCGTAAAGATGCAGATTACAAAGCCCTTGTCTGATACAAGGTTTTGGTCAAAGATGAGCAATGATATCAGGTTCCAAAAGCGTATCGTTCAAAAGTAAAATTTTTGAGTTTTTTGAACCTGATATATGTGATAAATAAGAAACGAGGTGAACAGATTGGGTAATCAGACTGTATTACAGATGAACCACATTATGAAAATTTACGGTAATGGTGTGGTAGCCAATGAAGATGTATCCCTTGAGCTTCGTAAGGGGGAGATTCACGCGATGCTTGGAGAGAACGGTGCCGGTAAGAGTACGTTGATGAAGGTACTGTTCGGACTGGAAGCACCTGATCAGGGCGAGATTATTCTTAAGGGACAGCCGACAACGATCAAATCTCCACAGGACGCGATCAGCAAGGGGATCGGTATGGTCCATCAGCATTTCATGCTGGTACCTTCACTTACGGTTGCCGAGAACATTATCCTGGGAGTTGCGCCTAAGAAAGGCCTGTTCATTGATATGGACAAGGCAGTCAAGGCTGCAGAGGACATTGCGAAGGAATATAACTTTGACATTGATGTCCGTCAGAAGGTAGAGGAGATTCCGGTAGGTATCAAACAGAAGGTTGAGATTCTGAAAGCTCTTTACAGAGGTGCGGAGATTCTGATCCTGGATGAGCCGACAGCCGTACTGACTCCACAGGAAACAGATGAGCTTTTCATTCAGTTAATGAAGCTGAGAGAGAAAGGACATACGATCATCTTTATTTCCCATAAGCTGGATGAAATCAAGAAGATCTGCGACCGTGCGACAATCATGAGAAACGGACGCAGCATGGGAACATACGATGTAAAGGATATTTCCACACAGGAGATGTCACGTCTGATGGTGGGAAGAGAAGTATCTCTGAAATTTGATAAGAAAGAACAGCACCTTACCGATGATGTATTTATGAGAGTCCGTAACCTGACTGTACATAATGCACAGGGTGTCTTGAAGGTAGACAATCTTTCCTTTGACCTGAAGGGCGGAGAAATCCTTGGCATCGCCGGAGTTGAGGGTAATGGACAGAGTGAACTGATTGATACACTGACAGGTCTTAATAAGAACTACAGTGGTGAAGTTAAAATCAAGGGTGAGGATATCACGAAGGATTCTATTGAGGATATCCGAGAACTGAAACTTGCACATATCCCTGAGGACCGTATGACTTCCGGATGCGCAGGAAACCTGAGCATCATGGAAAATATATTTTCCAACCAGTATAAGGATAAAAAATTCTCCGGAAGATTTCTGCTGAAACGTAAGGCAATGGAGCAGAGAAGTGATGAGCTGATCAAGGAGTATATGGTTAAATGTAAATCCAGAAAGCAGAACGTTGGAATGCTTTCCGGTGGAAATATTCAGAAGGTTATCGTTGCCAGAGAATTTTCTACAGGTCCGGATATCATTATTGCGAACCAGCCGACACGTGGTATTGACGTAGGCGCCGCTGCATTTATCAGAAAGAGACTTCTGGAGTTTAGAGATGCCGGATGTGCAGTTATCCTGATCTCAGCAGACCTTACAGAGATTTTCTCCCTGAGTGACAGACTTGCTGTTATGTATAAGGGCAAATTTGCCGGATTCTTTACTGACGTGGAGAATGTAACAGAGGACGAGCTTGGTCAGCATATGCTGGGTATCAAGCATGATGATGTACTGGAGGGAGTTTTATATGAATAGTGCAAAAAGATTTGATATGGTGAGGACCGTTTTTTCCGTCCTGATCGCACTTGCCATTTCTTTTGTGATTATCTTCCTGGTAAGTGATCAGCCGCTGGAAGCAATTAAATATTTGCTGATCGGTCCTTTTACAAATAAGAGAAGTATGGGTAACGTAGTGGAATCCATGATTCCGCTGATCTTCACAGGTACTGGTGTCTGCATTATGTTTTCTGCAAACCAGATCAACCTGGCAGGTGAGGGTGCATTCCACATCGGTGGTCTGATCGCTTCCTGTGTGGCTATCAAACTGACTGCCACTTTTGTATCTCCGTTTATGGCACTTCTTTGTGCCGGACTGGTAGGTGCACTGTTTACAGCAATCCCTGCTATTATGAAGATTACAACGACAGCATCTGAGATGGTTTCATCCCTGATGATCAACTATCTGGCGTTATATTTTGGAAACTATATGTTAAATAATGTAATCGGTGACCCGAAAGCGAGTGCTGCTTCTTATAAACTGGCAGACGCTGCCGAGCTTCCGGTGTTGATTCAGGGAACTCGTGTACATTTAGGTTTTATCATTGCAATTGCAGTGGCTGTTCTTGGATATTTCTTCCTTTACAGAACAAAGACAGGATATGAACTCCGTCTTGCCGGTGAAAATGAAGAATTTGCAAGATACTCAGGAATCAGTATTGTGAAAGTTATCATGATCTCCCAGCTTCTGGGTGGTTTTGTTGCAGGTTTAGGCGGTGGCGTGGAAATGCTCAGCCCGATTTACGCAAGATTTACCTGGACTTCTCTGTTAGGATATGGATGGGATGCGATCATTATCTGTACACTTTCCAAAAAGAACCCATTGTATACACCTTTTGCAGCTTTGTTCCTTGCTTATCTGCGTACAGGAGCTTCTATCATGGCACGAAGAACAGACGTTACACTGGAGATCGTTCAGATCACACAGGGTATCATTATCCTGCTTGTAGTTGCTGAACAGTTCCTGAGCAAGTATAAACATAAGATCATTGCAAAAGAAGCAAAAGCAGCACTGAAAGATGAGGAGGCGGTATAGGTATGTGGAGTGCGATTTTATCCCCTGACTTTTTTTCAACGATTTTAAGATCGGCAACTCCGATCCTGTTTGCAACCCTGGCAGCCGCTGTTGCAGCGAAAGCTGGAATCTGTAACATGGCTCTTGAGGGAATCATGCTGTTTTCTGCTCTGTTCGGAGTTATTTTTTCATCACTGACTCATAGCGCATGGCTGGGACTTCTGATCACTATGGTGATTGGCGGACTGATTGGTCTGATCCTTGCATTCTTTATCCTGAATCTGAAGACGGATGAGATTCTGGCAGCTATCGCTATTAACCTGACGGCGACTGGTGGAACTGTATTACTTTTGGTTGCAGTATCCGGAGACAGAGGTGTTTCTTCTTCTATCCGAAGTGTGTCTGCACCGTCAGTAGTGATTCCGTTTATTGAGAAGATTCCGTTTATCGGAAGTGTTCTTTCCGGACAGAATATTCTGACATGGTTTTCTATCCTGGCAGTGATCCTGCTTCATCTGTTTCTGTATAAAACACCTCTGGGACTTGCAATCCGTGCAGTTGGCGAGAATAAGAATGCAGCAGAATCCGTAGGTATCAGCTCAAGAAAGATTCAGTACATCGCACTGATCATCAGTGGTGTGCTGGCAGCGATGGGCGGTTTCTATCTGTCCGGTGGATATATGAATATGTTCACAAAGGATATGGCGGGCGGCCGAGGCTTTATTGCTCTGGCAGCAGCAAGCATGGGTGGAAATACTCCGATTGGTGGTTTCCTCGTATCCCTGCTCTTTGGTATTGCACAGGCGGTTGCAAACGTTATGCAGCTTACCTCCGTTATGCCATATGAAATTATCCTGATGGTACCTTATCTTACAACTCTGGTCGGACTTGGTGTTTACTATTATGGACAGAAAAAGAAAAAAGAGCGTCTGAGTGGTAAGTAAAAAGAAGAGTAATAAAGTAACAGGTGAAAATGTGTCGCCTGAATGCTTTAAGCAAGAAAATCCCTGCTTATATTGCGGTATGGCAATAAGCAGGGATGCTTGTATACGGGATACTTCAAAAATTTAGTTTTGCAAATTCCTCATCCGGAAGAATAGCGGATGGAGTTGACACAACAGCAGAGGAAACACGGTTTGCCTTTGCGATAGCATCATGTAAGCTGTCTCCATTTTTCAGACAGGCGATGACAGAGCCGATGTGTGAATCTCCTGCCCCGATGGTGTCTGCCTGAGTGGTTGGTACCGGCGGGACGATTTCTTCGGTAGTTCCGTCGAAATAATAGCATCCTTTTTCGCCGAGGGTGATGATCACGGTGTTATGCGTCTTGCTATAGAGGTATGCACCGGCTTCTGAAACAGATGATTTCTGGCTGACTTCCAGTGCTTCTGTCTCATTAAGGTGCAGAATCGGTGAGAGGTTGTAAATGCGATTTACAAGAGCAGGATCAATGACAGTGAGTCGTGGTCCAGGGGCGAAGAAAACAGTAAGTTCCGGATTCTTTTCCAGGAACTCTACGACATTACTTCCGGTAGTTTCTTCAATTTCAAGACCACAGATGTATACAGAATCAATTTCTTCTGTATCAATAAGGTTAAACCAGTCTTTCTGGAAGAGATATTCTGCGCCATGATAGGAGATGAAGGTGCGTTCGCCGCTTTTCTCTACGAAACAGTAACAGCAGCCATTGTCCATGTCAGAAGACGGGATAGGGCTGGAGATTCCTTTTTTCTTTAATTCTTCCCTTACGAAATATCCGTAGACTCCTGTGCCTACAGGAGAAAAAAGAATGTAAGGAACCTGAAAGTGACGGACGGAATCAGATACATTATAAGCGCATCCGCCCAGAGACATATGCTGGCTGCGGACGTGGACATCTTCTCCGGTTGTGGGGAGAGAATCAACAAGATTTACAATAACATCTACAACAGTAGAACCAATAATCAGTGCTTTTTTCATGATGGAAAACTCCTTTTGGTGTAATTATGAGAAATATGCTACCACACATGGATTTTACTGGCAATATAGAAAGGGTGAATTTATGCAGAAAACAATTTTACTTCAGAGTGCAGGGATTCTGGATGAAGAAGCGAAATGCACACTGAAACAGAATGTTTATATTAAAGATGGAAAAATCTTCAAGATCGTTGCAGAGAATGAAGATGACCACTCTGTTGTGGCAGATGAGACGATCGACTGCAGCAAATACTTTGTGAGCCCAGGTCTGGCAAATCTTCATACTCATACCGCTATGAATATTTTTAAGGGAATTGCAGAGGACGTAACTGCAGATGCCTGGTTTAATGAAATGATCTGGCCATATGAGAGCAAGATGACGGATGATGATGTTTATATTGGAACATTGATGGGAATCTCTGAGATGATCAATAATGGTGTGACTGTTTTTGCAGATCACTATTTCGGAGAGGAACAGGTTCTGAAAGCTGTAAAAGAGACAGGAATCCGCGGAGACCTGGCACCGACATTATTTGGTATGACTCCTGGTTTTCACGAGCGTCTGGCGCAGGTAAAAGAATTTATTCTGGAGCATAGAAATGATTCAGATAAAATCGCATTTCATATGGGACCACATGCCAATTATACCTGCCCGTCACCGACTCTGAAAGAAATCATTGATGTGGCTAAGGAACTGGATCTGCCAATTCATCTTCATGTATCCGAAGAAGATGTACAGGTCGAGAAAGCCAGAAAAGAAACAGGGATGACACCGTTTGGAATTCTTCATGAGGCGGGCGGATTTGACTGTAAGGTGCTGATTGGACATGGACTGTGGATCGAAGAGGATGACCTGAAATATTTAAGAGATGATACCTGGTTTGCATTTTGTCCTAAGACCTATATGAAGCTGGCTTCTGGTAAGGGTGGATTCTTTGATCATTATAAGAAGTTAAACTATGGTTTTGGAACAGATGGAGCGGCAAGCTCTAATACGCTGAATCCGATGGAGCAGGCGAGACTTTTTGGACTGCTTGGAAAGTATCAGGACAGAAACTCTGCAGCATATACAGCTGAGGAAATCTGGAAACATCTGATGGCAAGCCACCAGGCATTTCCGTTTGGAAGCGGAAGAATGAAAGAGGGAGCACCGGCTGATCTGGTTATCTGGGATCTTTACCAGCCGGATACATTCCCATTCTACAACCCGATTTCATCGATCCTTTACAGCAGCAACAGTCAGAGTGTAAAATATACTATGGTAGCAGGTGAATTCCTGAAATATGATGGTAAGCTGAAAATGGATACAGATGCGCTGACAAAAGAAGCAATCCGTTTACAGAAAGATCTTCTGGCGAGAGGCAAGGGAAAAGCGGAAGTTACTTACTAAAATAAATATGTACTTCATGGCAGTGAAAAAATGTTCATGTTATGGAAAAATGATTGTTCATTTTATTTTTTGAAACATTTTAAATGCTGCTATAGAGATAAAAAACAAAAAAGGAGGAAATGACTATGTGTATTCCAACACCACACAATACTGCAAAGAAAGGTGACATTGCAAAGAAAGTTCTGATGCCGGGAGATCCGCTGCGTGCGAAATATATCGCAGAGACATACCTGGAGAATCCTGTATGCTTTAATACAGTAAGAAATATGTTTGGTTATACCGGAACATATAAAGGAGAGCAGGTATCCGTTATGGGCGGTGGAATGGGTATGCCGTCTATGGGTATTTACAGCTATGAGCTTTACAATTTCTATGATGTAGAGAAGATCATCCGTATCGGTTCTGCCGGTGCTTTACAGGATGATGTAAATGTAATGGATGTTGTAATCGCTATGAGCGCATGCACAGATTCTAATTATGGAAGCCAGTATCAGTTACCGGGAACTTTTGCACCGACTGCAAGCTATAATCTGGTTGCGAGAGCAGTAGAGGTTGCAAAGGAACAGGGAACTCCGGTTCATGTAGGTACGGTTGTATCTTCTGATGTGTTCTATAGTGATAATCCGGAAACTTCTAAGGCATGGAGAAAAATGGGCGTTCTTTGCGCAGAGATGGAGTGCGCAGCGCTGTTTATGAATGCTGCAAGAGCTGGTAAGGAAGCGCTGGGTATTCTTACTATTTCTGACCATATGTTCAGAGAAGAAGCGATTTCTGCAGAGGCTCGCCAGACTTCCTTTAATAAGATGATGGAGATTGCGCTGGGAATCTAATCTAAGTGCAATGACAGTTAGAGTGACAGGAAAGCCCCTTGGCTGGTATGTGGTATATCAGACAGGGGGCTTTTTACAACATAATTAATCAAAATAAGTAGCGAAAGCAGATTGTGAACAGTAATAGTGTGGGTGGTTAATGACGACTGTTCTCAAGAAGAATAATTGAAAGTTCTCTCATTTTGTGTTAAAATAAAAACAATATGGGAGGTATTTTGAATGCAAATTAGAAAATCGGCGGAGGATTATTTGGAGACAATTTTAGTGTTGTCTAAGCAGGGGGGCGGTGTTCGTTCCATTGATATTGCAACGATGCTTGGCGTATCGAAACCGAGTGTGAGTCATGCGATGAAGCTGTTACGTGAGGATGGTTATATTGCAATGGACCGTTATGGCACAGTGACACTTCTGGATAAAGGGGCACAGATTGCGACTCATATTTATGAGCGCCATACAGTATTAAGTAAAATGCTGGAGCATCTCGGAGTGAGTCCGGAGATTGCGAAAGAAGATGCGTGTAAGCTGGAACATGATCTGAGTGATGAGAGCTTTGCGAAGATAAAAGAGCACTTCCACAAGGTAATTGGGGAAGTTGAGTAGCAGATAAGAAAAACGATATGAAAAGTTGTCTGTGGAAAGATATCGTATGCTTTTAAATAATAAATCGGAAAGAAATCAATAAGAAACAGATTTCTTTCCGATTTTTATGTATGTATTAAATGATGTAAATTTTGGCTTTGGCTGCAAAAATCAGTCTCACTTTCGATTGCCCGTTTCTTTCAAAGTATTATGCAGATTGCTTCTGTGGAAGCTGTGCAAGTATGATCGCAGCAAACATGATGATGCATCCAAGGATTTCTTTTGCGCTTAACTGCTGGCCGAGGATGATCCATCCGGCTAGGACAGAGATGCAGGATTCCAGACTGAGTATCAGGGATGCTATGGTTGGGTTCATGTTTTTTTGTCCGATGATTTGCAAGGTGTAGGCTACTCCGCATGACATAACACCTGCGTAGAGGATTGGCTGCCATGCTGCCAGGATGGATGAGAGTTCCGGATGCTCAAGGAGCAGAGCGGGAATGCCGGAAAGGATACCACATGTCAGGAACTGAATGCAGGAGAGTTTTACTCCGTCTACTTTTGGAGAAAAGTAGTCGATGACCAGTATATGCAGTGAAAATAGAAATGCGCATACCAGTACGAGCAGATCTCCTTTTCCGATAGAAAATCCATCTGTGATGCACAGGAGATAAAGTCCGATCAGAGCCATTGCAACGGCAGCCCAGATAAATTTCGTGCATTTTTTGCCAAGGAACAGTCCGATGACAGGGACGATCACAATATAACAGGCAGTGATAAAGCCGGCTTTTCCGACGGTTGTATACTTGATGCCAAACTGTTGGAAATTGCTTGCCAGACAGAGGCAGATACCGCAGGCGATACCGCCGATAATCAGAGCTTTTTTCTCCTGCATATTGGATACAGTATTACTTGAGGTGTCAGATCTGCCAGATGCTTTGGAAGCAGAATTAGAAGGAGAGTTTCTCTTTTGCAGAATAAAAATCAATGGAATCAGAACGACTGCTCCGATAAGGGAACGGACGGCATTAAAAGTAAAGCCTCCTACGTATTTCATTCCTACGCTTTGAGCCACAAAAGCGATACCCCAGATGATCGCTGCGAGAAGCAGGAGCAGGGAATTTTTTAAAGGGATCTGTTGTTTTTGCATGATGTGTGTAATCCTTCCTTATATTAATGTGTAAATAGAATGTATAAAATGTGGATAAAACAAAATATTTATTCATTCAGTGTGGACAGAAGCACTGAAATTTTGTAACTGTTCAGTGCCCTCATAGTTATAAAATGTTTCAAATGTATTTTAAGAGTGCCGGTGCCTTATTGACCTGAAAATAAATAAACACTTTCATAATTATACATCATAGATGTAAAAAGAGAAAGAAGATTGTAGAAATAAAAAGAAGCCTCTGCAGGAGACTTCTTTTTGTAAATGTGTATCTGATATAAATATCAGATAAAGATATATTTCAAAATAAACAGTACAGCGAGCACATACATCAGTACACTGATCTTCTTTTCTTTTGCTTTACCTGTAACAACATTGATGATCACATAGGAGATAACACCCATGGAGATACCTTCAGAAATGCTGTACAGGAATGGCATTGCGATGATCGCGATAAATGCCGGGATTGCTTCAGTCATGTCGTTGAAGTCAATCTTGGTTACTGATGTGAGCATCAGGAATCCAACGATGATCAGAGCCGGTGCTGTGGCAAAGGACGGGATTGCCAGGAAGATCGGGGATAACAGCAGTGATAATCCGAAAAGGATGGCTGCTACCAGGGAAGTAAGTCCTGTACGTCCGCCTTCAGCAACACCGGAAGCACTCTCTACGAAAGTAGTAACTGTGGAAGTACCACACATAGCACCTACTGTAGTTCCTACAGCGTCAGAGAGAAGAGCGCCCTTGATGTTCGGAAGTTTGCCTTCTTTGTCAAGCATATCAGCTTTGGAAGCAACACCGATCAGGGTTCCCAGAGTATCAAACATATCTACAAACAGGAATGCAAACATAATGACTACGAAATCAAGTGTGAAGACAATGGAGAAGTCCATTTTCATAAATGTGGGAGCCATGCTTGGAATGGAGATTCCGTTTGAAAAATCAGGCAGGAGGCTGAACCAGCCGGCTGCAGGATCAGGTTTGTAAAGTCCTGTCAACTGACAGATAATGCCAAGTCCCCATGTGATCAGGATACCCCAGAGAATGTTTCCTTTTACACCCTTAACAAGAAGGATGGCAGTGATCAGAAGTCCGATCAATGCAAGCAGAACAGTGATTCCCTCAGTATTAAATGTTCCGCCGGATACGGAAGATTTAAAGGAAAATACGCTTACCAGAGTAGAGTCATTGTTAACTACGATCTTTGCATTCTGCAGTCCGATAAAGGCAATGAAAAGACCGATACCGACGGATACTGCATGTTTCAGGTTCATTGGAATAGCGTTAAAAATCGCTTCACGCACATTGGTGAGTGATAAAAGGATAAAAATAATACCTTCTACAAATACAGCTGCCAGTGCCTGCTGCCAGTTGTATCCCATGCCAAGAACAACTGTGTATGCAAAGTAGGCATTTAAGCCCATGCCCGGTGCAAGAACGAACGGGTAGTTAGAAAGCAGTGCCATCAGGCAGGTGGCAATAAAGGATGACAGTGCGGTCGCTGTAAAAACAGCTCCTCTGTCCATGCCGGACGCTTCCAGAATGTTTGGGTTTACTGCCAGAATGTAAGCCATTGTCATGAAAGTAGTGATACCGGCCATAACTTCTGTTTTTACGTCTGTGTGGTTTTCTTTGAGATGAAACATTTTGTCAAGGTTCATAATCTTTCCCCCTTTTAAATTTAAAATTGCCGTCGGGCTCTGTATTTCCTGCAGTTACAGAATCTTTCTTCCGGCTACATATTTAGCGGTAATATTGCGATCATCGGAAAGGTAGATCAGTCTTTCAAGTCTGTCCTTCGGAGAGAGCTTCAGTGGAGTTGGAATAGTGCTGTCATTAAGCACAACCGCATCAAATTCATACCCCTCCTTAAAGCTTCCAACCTTTCCAAAGAAGGAACCGCCTCCTTCTGTTCCCATATAAAAGGCTTCTTCAACAGTGAGCGGCTTCATGGAAGAATCAACCAGCCGCCAGTACAGCTTGGAAACCTGAATAGCATCAGCTATGGCACGCAGAATAGAAACGGAAGTTCCACCTGCAATGTCAGAGCCCAGTCCGATGTGTAAACCTTCATCCAGATAACGTCTCGCAGGAGAGATACCTGAGGCGAGATTTGTGTTGGACTGCGGACAATGAGCAATATAAACGCCCTGCTTCTTCATAAGGGCAATTTCTTCATCCGAAGAATGAACGCAATGAGCCATGATCGTCGGACAGTCACCGCCGAAAAGATCGAACTGGCTATAGGCTTCTCCATAAAAATGTGTATTCGGACAAAGCTCTTTCACCCAGGCAATTTCACCGAAATTCTCAGAAAGGTGTGACTGCATCGGCAGATGATACTTTTTCTGAATCTCTGAAAGCTTCTCCATCAATGCATCAGAACAGGATGGAGTAAATCTCGGAGTAAGAATTGGCTTTACATTTTCAAACTTATCAAGCGTATCTTCAATCCACTGAACCGTAGCATCAGCAGAAACCTGAGCACTCTCTTCCTGCAATTGCGGAGAGCCGTTGCGGTCCATATTTACCTTTCCGACCATAGCTTTTATTCCGGTTTTATCCAGTTGTTCCATCAGGATCTCGGTAGCGGGGACATGCAGAGTTCCGAAAATACATGCTCTTGTATTCGGGCTCTTCTTCATATCCTCAGCGAAAATAGAATAAGCCTCTTTGGCAAACTCCGTATCTTCATAACGCGCTTCCTGTGGAAAAGTATAAGTATTCAGCCAGTCCAGCAGCTCCAGATCCATACCCGAGGCACGAAACGTATACTGCGGAGCATGAAGATGCAGATCAGTCAGTCCCGGAATGATCAGCTCATCACCAAAATCTGTGCATGAGATTCCTGCAAATTTCTCAGGAAGCTCATCAAACACCCCTGCACATCGCCCATCTTCACATACCAAATATCCATTTTCAGTGATGGAAAGTTCCGTCAGAGAATTACTGTAACAAATAGTACCCTTTAATGCAAAAATCTGTTTGTTCATAATCATACCTTCTTTCTTTGTGATTAAGGAAAGGCAAAAAAAATCTACCGATGCTGCCTTTACCTCATGCTATCCCTATGTGGACACAGAACTTATAGACAACTATTACGGTAGTTGGTAGAAACATCCAACCGATTATGGACATATATAAGTTTCTTGCTATTGTTTATAAAATGATTATAAAATATTTAGAGTTGACTGTCAATTCTTTTGATGATTTAAATTAATTAAAAAAACGGCACGGTCTACTTTTTTATGACCATGCCGATTTTACTCATTGCGTTTTATGATTATTTGTTTTCTAACTCCGCACGTTTCTTATTAAGAAGTTTCTGGAGCTGTTCGATTTCTTCTACTGTGATTCCATCGGATTCCAGAAGCGCTGTCATCATTTCTACCGGGCTTATCTTTCTGCTTTTGGCATTTCCTTTTAAGTAATCCTCTCTTGAAAGAAGAGGGGTATAATTTCTTGCATAGACCTTGCCGTTCATAGAAGTTCCTGCGACTTTGATAATGTTCTCTTTTAAAAGAAGCTCTAGGCATCTTCGTACAGTTGGCATTTTCAGCTCCGGTGCAATGTCATTGATCTCAAAAGCAGACAATGGTCTTCCTTCTTCCCAAAGCACATTCATAATATCATAACGTTTACCTTTTAAGATGTCCATCTTAAGATCTCCTTCCATTTTTAACCAGATATTACTATAATAAAGAAATATCAGATTAATTACAATTACAGAGACCTTACACTGAGTTACAGTCCTTTTACAAAATTATCTCAATCAGTTGATAATTTCGTCATAAAACGAGTTGCTTTTTCTCGAGTCGTGCATATACCCACTCTCTGAAAAGTGTGTAGATTACAGAGACTGTCGGGATGAAGATCAGCATTCCCACAATTCCCATCAGGCTTCCGCCGAGAGTTACGGCTACCAGTACCCAGATAGATGGAAGTCCTACGGAACCGCCTACCACATGAGGATAGATCAGGTTACCTTCAATCTGCTGTAAAATAAGGAACAATCCAAGGAAGAGGACTGCTTTTATCGGGCTTACCATCAGGATCAGGAAGAAAGCAACCCAGCATCCAATGATTCCGCCGAATACAGGAATTAATGCTGTAAAGGAGATCAGGACTCCAACCAGCATGGCATATGGGAAGCGCAGGATTGTCATAGATACGAAGAACATGCTTCCGAGGATGACTGCTTCTATGCACTGGCCTGTAATGAAACTGGAAAAGATTCTGTTTGCCAGATTCCATACGTGTGCCAGATATCTGACCGGCTTTTCCGGGAATAATGCGTACATTGCTTTTTTTATCTGCTGCATGAGTTTTTCTTTCTGGAGAAGAACATAGCAGGCAAAGACAAAGCCGATGGAGACATTCATGGCTGTTGTGAGGAGTCCCATGGTAATTGATACGGTGGATGAAACAATGTTGTTGACTCCGCTTTTGAGTACGCTGAGTACGGAATCGATCATTTTGCCGGGCTCAATGTTAAGGGACTGGGTCCATTTCACAATTTCCGGGTTGTTTCCGGATACGTTATCAATCCATTTTTGGAATGCAGGGATGTTTTCCTCGATTTTCTTTGCGATATTTACAAATGTTGAGCCGAGCTCCGGGACTACTACCAGCATAACGATTATGATTATGCAGATTACGAAGCCGATGGAGAGCACAAGACTGATGGGGCGGGCTAATTTTTCGGCCGCTTTTTTCTTTTGTTCAAGGGCTTTGCCGAACAGGTGGTGTTCTATGAATTTCATTGGGACATTCAGGATGAATGCGATTCCGAAGCCGATGATGAATGGGAATAAAAAGCTAAGGAGGACTTTGGCGGTGTTGATGACTATGTTCAGGTTCTGGACGCCGAGGTATAGGAGAACGGCGAAGGCTATGAGCCATCGGATTTTTTTCATGGTTTCTTTGTCTAGCTGCATTGGCGGTGATTCCTTTCTTTGATTGTATATAGGGTTGGAAGTATTGTAGCATATTTTGAAGATAAAAGGGACGCTTAGAAAAATATTTTATTTCCTATGCGGTTTCGGCATCTAAGGGATTGCTATAAGCCATCCGAAATCTGCTAAAAGCATGAGAAGAAAAGTCTGGATTACTCGCTGCGCTCAGATAGAGGACTTATTTTGGGAGTTTGAACATTATAAAAAAGAACAGCCAGACGGATCAAAATCCTGTCTGGCTGTAATAGGTTCTGTTTAATTATTTCTTGTTCTGCTCAACTTCTTTTAACATCATAGCACGAACTTTCAGTGGAAGTCCGAATAGTGTGATGAATCCGTCTGCATCATGGTGGTCATAGAGGTCACCTGTTGTGAAGGATGCAAGAGACTCGTTGTAGAGGCTGTATGGAGAAGTTGTACCGGCTTTGATGATGTTGCCTTTGTACAGTTTGAATTTCACTTCACCTGTTACATATTTCTGTGTGGACTCAACGAATGCCTGAATTGCCTCGCGAAGCGGTGTGTACCATTTTCCTTCGTAAACAACCTGAGCGAACTGGCTGCCAAGTTTCTTCTTGGTTTCCATTGTCTCGCGGTCAAGTGTAAGTTCTTCGAGCTGTTCATGAGCTGCCATAAGGATTGTTCCGCCAGGAGTCTCATATACGCCACGGGATTTCATACCAACAACACGGTTTTCAACGATGTCAACGATACCGATACCGTTCTCGCCACCTAATTTGTTGAGCTCTGTGATGATCTCGGAAACTTTCATTTCTTTGCCGTTTAATGTTTTCGGAACACCCTGCTCGAATGTCATTGTTACTTCTGTTTCTTTATCAGGAGCTTTCTCAGGTGTAACGCCTAAAACAAGCATGTTGTCATAGTTTGGAGCCTGGGAAGGATCTTCCAGTTCCAGACCTTCATGGCTGATATGCCATAAGTTTCTGTCGCGGCTGTAGCTGTGGCTTGCATCGAATGGAAGGTCGATTCCGTGAGCTTTACAGAATGCAATCTCATCCTCACGTGACTGCATGGTCCATTTGTCTGTCATACGCCATGGAGCGATGATCTTGATGTCAGGAGCAAGAGCTTTGATGCCAAGTTCGAAACGGATCTGGTCATTACCTTTACCTGTAGCACCGTGGCAGATAGCAACTGCGCCTTCTTTACGTGCAATCTCAACTAATTTTTTAGCGATTGCCGGACGGGCCATGGATGTACCAAGGAGATATTTGTGTTCGTATACAGCACCTGCCTGTACACATGGAACGATGAAGTCATCACAGAATTCATCTACGATATCTTCAATATATAATTTGGAAGCACCGGAAAGCTTTGCTCTTTCATCCAGTCCGTCCAGTTCGTTTCCCTGACCGCAGTTTACGCAGCAGCAGACAACATCATAATCAAATGTTTCTTTTAACCATGGGATTAAGGCTGTGGTATCAAGACCGCCTGAGTATGCTAAAACGACTTTTTCTTTCATGATTGTATTCCTCCTGAAATTGGATTTTATTATTTTCCTGATTTGTAAAAATTTCCTGAGATATCCGTTTGCCGAAAGTAAATGAATAGGTCGGGAGTTCAGCGCATTATTTTTGAATAAATGCGGTAATTTCTGATTGAAATTTTTGAATAAATATTCAATGCGGAACAAGTTGATTTCGTGTGATTCCGCTTAACAAGTGATAATATACACCTTTTTTTATAAATATGCAATAGAAAAATGCAAAAAAGTTTTATCTGCTTTTGCATAAATATGCAACATAATATAGGAAAAGACAGGGGGAAATCTGTGAAGTGAAATAAAATCCATGTAAAAACATTGAAAAATGACTATTGCATATTATGCAGGTAAGATGTATAATTAGTCCAGCACTCTGATAGAGTAAAGTTTTACTATGAAATGAAGATCGCCGGATGAGGCGAAGATGGAGGAAATTATTATGATTAAAGCAGGAATTATCGGTGCCACAGGATATGCAGGTAACGAGATCGTGAGACTGCTTCTGGGACATAAAGATGTGGAAATTGCGTGGTATGGTTCAAGAAGTTATATTGACCAGAAATATTCAGATGTTTACCAGAACTTTTTTAAACTGGTAGATGCCAAATGTATGGATGATAATATGGAAGCATTAGCTGATGAAGTGGATGTGATCTTTACAGCAACTCCGCAGGGACTTTGTGCTTCTTTAATTAATGAAGGAATTCTTTCCAAAGCGAAGGTAATCGATCTGAGTGCGGATTTCCGTATTAAAGATGTGAAGAAATATGAGAAATGGTATGGTATCGAGCATAAAGCTCCACAGTTTATTGATGAGGCGGTTTATGGTTTATGTGAGATTAACCGTGAGGATATCAAGAAAGCCAGACTGATCGCGAATCCGGGATGTTACCCGACATGTTCTACACTTTCTATTTATCCGCTGATCAAAGAGGGGCTGATCGATCCGTCTACCATTATTATTGATGCGAAGTCCGGTACTTCAGGAGCTGGACGTGGAGCGAAGGTTGCTAATCTTTTCTGTGAAGTGAATGAGAATATTAAGGCTTATGGTGTTGCAAGCCACAGACATACACCTGAGATTGAGGATCAGCTTGGTTATGCGTGCGGTAAGGAAGTGCTGATTAATTTTACACCTCATCTGATTCCTATGAACCGTGGTATTCTGGTGACTGCTTATGCTTCTCTGACTAAGGATGTTTCTTATGAAGAAGTGAAGGCGATTTATGATAAGTATTATGAGAATGAGACTTTTGTCCGTGTACTTGATAAGGATGTTTGTCCGCAGACTAAGTGCGTGGAGGGAAGTAATTATGTGGATGTGAACTTTAAGATTGATCCGAGAACTCACAGAGTTATTATGATGGGGGCTATGGATAATCTGGTGAAAGGGGCTGCGGGACAGGCTGTGCAGAATATGAATCTGATGTTTGGATTTAAGGAGGCTGAGGGACTGCTGCAGGTGCCGATGTGTCCGTAAGTTAAATGAAAAGGGGACGCTCCGGAAATTATTTGTTTTTGAACGCGGTTTCGGGGCTTAGTAACTCTAAAGTGTTCAGAAATTTGCTAAAAAGCGTGGAAAAAAAGCTCAAACTCGCTGCGCTCAGACAGTGAGCTTTTTTTCCACAACCAAATTCCTGAGCACTAAGAGTTACTACAGTCCCTGCAAATGCGTTCAAAAACAAATAATTTCCGGAGCTGACTTTTCCCATGAACTGGTTGGGCGACTGCGCAGGGGACCTGCGGCAGTCTGGGGAAGTTGTGGAGATGTAAGGAGGATTTGATTATGAAGATTATAGATGGTGGCGTTACGGCGGCTAAGGGATTTCAGGCAGCGGCTGCTGCGGCTGAGATTAAGTATAAGGGCAGAACGGATATGGCTATGGTTTATAGTGAGGTGCCTTGTGTGGCGGCGGGGACTTTTACTACGAATGTGGTGAAGGCTGCGCCTGTTAAATGGGATCAGGATATTGTTTATAATCATCCGTCTGCGCAGGTGGTGATCTGTAACAGTGGTATTGCCAATGCATGTACTGGTGCAGAAGGGTATGGTTATTGTAAGGAGACTGCGGTTGCGGCTGCGGAGGTTTTGAATGTGGCTGCGGACAGTGTGCTGGTTGCTTCTACCGGTGTTATTGGTATGCAGGTTCCGATTGACCGTATTAAGAATGGTGTGAAGATGATGGCTCCGAAGCTGGATGGTTCTCTGGAGGCAGGTACTGAGGCTGCGAAGGCGATTATGACTACTGATACTAGGAAGAAGGAAGTTGCTGTTCAGGTTGAGATTGGTGGTAAAACTGTTACGATTGGTGGTATGTGTAAGGGTTCGGGTATGATTCATCCGAATATGTGCACGATGCTTGGTTTTGTGACTACGGATGCGAAGATTTCCAAGAAGATGCTGCAGGAGGCATTAAGTGAGGATGTTAAGGATACCTACAATATGGTTTCTGTTGATGGAGATACTTCTACTAATGATACAGTGCTTCTTCTGGCCAATGGTCTGGCTGAGAATCCGGAGATCACAGAGAAGGGTGAGGATTACCAGACCTTCAAAGCTGCGCTGAATTATATTAATACTACTCTGGC
>NZ_JBWLUT010000088.1:0-32387 GCF_056504575.1 Blautia sp. CGZ-1-C1 | reverse complement strand
CGAAATGCTCTCCAGGGAATGCGCCATCAGCTTTCGCCTCTGCTTTGCAGTGTTCTGGAACTGATTGGTAAAATTATCTTTGCTTTCTGGATCGTACCGGTAAAAGGCTATATTGCCGTTTGCATTTGCGAACCGGTTACATGGGTAATCTGTTTTGTATTTATTGCCGGGGCTGCATTGATATTTAGAAATGATTTTAAAGATAAAGCTGAAGCTTCTCTGCATTAATAAAAAGAGCATATCTGTTATACGTTTGATCGGTGTTTGCATCCAGGAGTATTACATTTGTTTCATCTCCATCAAGAATCATTCTGGCACGAAGCGCAGGTTTATGGATTTTTCACTATGATAGTCTTCTTTCATATAATCATCCGGATGGTTATCATTCTGTCCGATTGCAACAACAACTACCTGTGGCGTATATCCTGCAAAATCCCATTCTTTCGCTTCTCCGAAGATCGGATTATAATGAATTTTATTCCACGCTGTTTCCATACCGATAGCTTCAGGTTCATAAAACCATCCTGTATGATCCATCAGAGCAATTCCGCCCTGTTCTCCTCTCAAATACCGCCTTGCGTTTTTTTGCACAATATCATATAATATTTTCAGAACTTATTTATGCAATTAGTATACCAACAAGTTGATTTCTTGAATTAACTTGTTGGTATGCCTGACGAAAGGATACTTTTATGAAACACGAAAAAGACTGGTATAAGGATCTGGTAATCTACCAGATTTATCCGAGAAGTTTTAAAGATGGAAATAACGATGGAATCGGTGATTTAAAGGGAATGATCGAGAAGCTGGATTATCTGAAAGAGCTTGGAATCAATGCTGTATGGATGTCCCCTGTTTATGCTTCTCCAAATGTAGATAACGGTTATGACATTTCGGATTATTTCTCAATTATGGAAGAATTCGGAACGATGGATGACTGGGAAGCATTCCGCGATGGTGCACATGAACGTGGAATTGCCATCATTATGGATCTGGTTTTGAACCATTCTTCTGATAAACACGTATGGTTCCAGGAATCAAAGAAATCCCGTAATAACCCTTACAGTGATTACTATATCTGGCGTGACCCTGCGCCGGACGGTGGTGCTCCAAACTGCTGGATGTCTGTTTTTGGCGGAAGCGCCTGGGAATATGTCCCGGAAAGAGGACAGTACTATCTTCATTTCTTTGCCAAAGAACAGCCGGATCTGAACTGGGATAACCCGGAAACCAAAGAGAAAATTTTTGATATTATCCGTTTCTGGAATGAGAAAGGTGTCGACGGATATCGCATTGATGCCATCAGCTATCTGGATAAAGGTCTGGACGGACGTGCAGATATGAATGAGCCAATCGGTACCATAGCATGCGTGAATCTGGAAGGAACCCATCGCTACATCCGGGAAATGGTAGCTGAAACCATGGCTCCGGATAACCTGATGACAGTCGGAGAAGTCAACATTAACAATGAACAGGATGCTATCAATTATTCCAGTGCTGCAAGCAAAGAATTTAATATGTCCATTCCTTTTGTTCCTCCGATCGTAGAAATTCAGACCTGGTCACCGGAGAAAATGAAACGTGACCTTAAGAAAGATTACGAAGTTCTGAAAAAAGACGGATGGTGGGCAAGATTTTTAAGCAATCATGACAAACCTCGTCAGGTTTCTCTTTATGGAAATGATAAGGAATATTGGGAAAAATCTGCCAAGATGCTGGTAGCTTATCTTCATACGCTTCCTGGTACTCCGTTTGTTTTCCAGGGTGAAGAATTTGGAATGACCAATGTTGCTTATCCTTCAATTGAGGACTATGACGATATTGATACCCGCAATTATTATAAGACCATGATCGAGCAGGGTTCTTCCCCGGAAGAATCACTGGCTGAATCCCAGAGTATCAGCCGTGACAACGCAAGAACTCCTGTACAGTGGGACGACAGCTTATATGCAGGCTTCTCAACGCATAAACCATGGATTGGCGTGAATCCAAACTATAAGGAAATCAACGCCGCCAGCCAGATGAAAGATGACAACTCTGTTTTCAGATTTTATCAGAAACTGATTGCTCTGCGTAAAGAACATCCGGTAATGGCTCATGGAGATTTCAAGCTCTGCTGTTCGGAAAAAGGACCAGTGATCGCATATACCAGAAACTATCAGGGTGAAACCTGGATGGCTGTGCACAACTTCTCGAAAGAGACACAGGAATTTGCATATAAAGAAACAGAGGTAGAATTACAGTCAGATACCCCTGTAATTATTTCCAATTATGAAGAAAGCACGATTACTTTCCATGGTGAAGTTCTCTCACTCAAACCTTATGAAACTGTCGTTTTTCAATTACGGTCTTGCTAATATTACAGTTTGATTTCGATACCTGTATTCTTAACATAGAAAAAGAGCCCAAAAGAGGCTCTTTTTCTATGCTAACTTCTCATGTTTTTCCTACTCAAACCAAAACGCGCCATCAATCACATGCTGCGAATGATGGCATTAACTATTTATGCGCTCTCAAGAAACGCCAGAATTTCGGCTTTGGTTTTTGAACTTTTTGTAAAGGCTTCTAACGGTATTTTGCAGTATTTTCAGATTTGTTCAGAAGGCTGTCCAGAAGCTGTGAAATGGTCTGATTTAATACAGGATGTCGCAGATACGGAGCAATCTGATTCATTGGTACAAGAACAAAATCTCGGTTGTGCAGATCAATATGGGGAATATGAAGATCTGGCATATCAATGATTTCCTGATCATAGAACAAGATATCCAGATCCAGTGTCCTTGGTCCCCAGTGGATGATACGTTCTCTGTTTGCCTCCTGTTCTAACTGATGCAGTCGCACAAGCAATTCTTCTGGAGTAAGAAGTGTCCGCATTTTCAGGACTCCATTTAAAAATTCATCCTGATCAGTAACTCCGTAAGGTTCTGTGATAAGATAATCGGAAATTGCCTCTATACGGCATCCTTTTGTCTCTGCCAGACCACGGATTCCATTGTCTATATACATCTTTTTATCACCCATATTAGAGCCAAAAGCAATGTAAGCAGTATGCCATTTCCGCGTAATTTCCACAGATACGGTTTTCAGAGGAAGACCAACCGGTGCCCAGGGCTTTTCGATCTTCAAAGTGATTTTTTCAAGTCCGGAAAGAGAGCAAAGAAGCATTTCTGCAAGATTCTCTGCAAGAGATTCCAGAAGTTTATAAGTATGTTTTCTGGTGAAATCAGTGATCATATGGCTGACTTCGCCATAGTTTATGGAGGCAGACAACTCATCGGTTAATCCCGCCAGACGTGTTCTGGTAAAAAGCGTGGCAGAAATAACAAATTTCTGTCCCAGAACATTTTCTTCGGGATATACACCATGGTTTGCAAAAACCTCCAGCTCTTTAATTTCTATTTTATCTAATCTGGTCTCATCCATAACAGTAAAGCCTTTCTGTATATTATTTATATTTACCATCTGTTTTGTGCCAGCAATTTATCTGCATCCTAAGATTGCTTCTGTCATCTGGATCACACGCTTGTTTTCTTTAATATCGTGGACACGGACAAAAGAGCATCCCTTCATGACGCCAATTACACTGGTAGCCAAAGTCCCCTCTACCCGCTGATCTACAGGAAGATCCAGCGCCAGTCCGATCATGGATTTGCGGGATGTACCAAGGAGAACCGGAAATCCCAGATTCTGAAAAAGCTCCAGGTGATTCATTGCTTCCAGATTCATTTCAAATGTTTTTCCAAAACCAATTCCCGGGTCAAGCATGATTTTTTCATCTTTAATGCCAGCCTGTCTTGCAAGATTGACACATTCCTGTGTTTCGGCGAGCATATCAATGAGAAAGTTTTGATATTCAGTATTAGATTTGTTGTGCATCAGACAACAGACCACATCATATTTTGCGATTACAGCTGCCATGTTCGGATCATATTTTAATCCCCAGATATCGTTAACCAGGTCAGCTCCTGCCTGAATAGAGCTTTCAGCAACACTACTCTTAAAAGTATCTACAGAAACAGGAATGTCAAAATGCTTTTTGACCGCTTCAATAACAGGGAGAACTCTCTGCGCTTCCTCATCAGCACTGACAGGTGTATGGCCGGGACGTGTAGATTCGCCTCCGATATCAATAATATCTGCACCATCAGCAATCATTGCCTCTGTATGTTTCAAAGCTTCATCTATATGATTCCATTTGCCGCCGTCCGAAAAGGAATCAGGGGTAACATTTAAGATTCCCATTATGTAAGTATGATTCTTAGTATCAAAAAAACGGTTTCCAATTTTCATGAGCAGAGCCCATCCTTTCTTTTATGCTTATGAGAAAGATCAGTATTCAATTTTCATATTTTTTTTATCATCAGACCAATAGCATTCAGAAGCAGCGGAACATAAAAAACAATTTCTGGACTGCTTATCCGCTTTATAAAGAAGTGCTGTTAGCGTACTGCAGGAATCTCCTTTTCGGTGATGTCCAATGGAAGACAGAATCAGTTCTTTTTCCTGTTCTGTAAAGTGCAGATCTGTCAGAATTTCCCTTGCGATTTCTACTCCTGCAATATCATGGGGAATGTTGTACTGATATTGCTGTGCACGTCCGATATCATGAAGAAGTGCTGCTGCATAGATAAGCTCTTTGTGCAGCTCCAGATGTTCCTCCAGTGCATAAATGTACATCAGCCGTGCAACATCCAAAAAATGTTCAGTAGTATGACGGCAGAAGCTCCGTTCACTCTCGAGTTCCTGTATTTTTTTATAGTGTTCCTGATAAACCGGGTGCCCCCAGATCTGATTGACACGGTCCATATCTAAAAAATTGTTATTCATCCTTTTACCATAGAAAGGAACATTTTCTGCAGTTCCTTATCTTCTGTAAATGCACCACGGGTTACAGTAGTGATTGTTTTGCTGCCCGGTTTTTTTATTCCGCGCATGGTCATACAGGTATGTTCCGCTTCCAGCATTACCATAATTCCTTTTGGATCCAGAGTACGCTCTAAAGCATCTGCAATCTGAACAGTAAGGCGTTCCTGAATCTGTGGTCTTCTGGAATAAACCTCTACTGTACGTGCCAGTTTACTTAAACCGGTAACTTTGCCGTTAGGGATGTATGCAAGATGAGCTTTTCCATAAAAAGGCATCAGGTGATGCTCACACATGGAGTAAAAGGTGATGTCTTTTTCCAACACGATTTCATTATTCTCTACAGGAAACTGCTTCAACAGGTGCTGGTCCGCTTCATGGCCAAGACCTCCGTAAATTTCTTCACACATACGGGCAATCCTGTCAGGAGTATCGATCAGACCTTCCCGCGTGATATCTTCACCGATACCTTCCAGAAGCAGACGGACTGCCTGCTCAATTTTCAGCTTGTCAACCATTAAAAAATAACCTCCTTTGTATTTTTTGAATGGAGATTATCCTTTTGAACACACTCAAGTGGATATTCAGTAAAAAAAGGATATCTCCAATTGTGATAGAATGTATGTCGAAAACATTCCCTAACACAATATGAGATATCCTCTTATATTGTTTGCAACGGGTGCGGATAATATACCGTAAGACGTACTTTTCGTTTCAGTGACAACTCCCCATTCACCGAACACTTAACGCATAAAATCCTATTTTGCATATCATTCATTTCGGTATTCAGTATACCATGTAATACGATAATAGAAAAGGTTTTTTCTGACTTTTCAGAATAATTTTTTCCTGCTGCCAGAACTAATAGTTTCGAAGTACACTTTGCAGATATTCTTTATAATGTTGCTTTACATCTTCCGGTCCGTACTGATACCATATTCTCGGTCCAGAATCGTACATAATTCCGTAACACATCTATTTCCATGTTATATAATCTTTCCGGACAAATAATTAATTTCAGCTAACAGATCTGTACCGTCCATCCTGACAATTTCTGGCGCTGTTTTTTCCAGTTAAAGTCATAATACTCCACTTCTATTTCCTGGTATCTAGACTCACGAGCAAACTTAGCCATATACCAGGTTATCCACATAGTGATTCCTTCCTGATGATAATGTGCCTGTGCTTCAACTTTACTGTATCTTCCAATATCGCTATATCGCGCCAGTATCTGCATATCTGTTTCTGTGCCTTCTCTTTTCCTTCGGGATTGTAATATATGTCTTTTCCTCTACTTCTGAAACTCAGAATCTTTCCGTCTCGGAGATACAATAAAGCAATCTTGTCTATTAGCATATAATCCTCTAATCTATAAAAGCCACTGTCTCTTAACCTCTACAAATTCATTGTTTGACAATCTTCCAATACATATTTCCTTCCATTTTTCAATGCCTTTCAATACCGGTGCATCTGGTTTTTCCGAAATACACTTATCTATTTGAAAAGCAGTTCTTGCACATGCGGAACGAAGATTTATTGTAGATTTTATCTCTTTTTCTGTACATTCCTTTATTTTTTCATAAGCCGTATGCTCTGCACACTCTAATAAAGCCTTATCTAATGGCATAAGAATTTCATCTGATAAATCAAGCACCCCCATATATGCCAAATTATGTATAGAAATATAAAACATCTGTAATCCAGGCTGTTTCCCATATCTTATAAGTCTTATTTGCTCGATCAACAATTCTTTTGCTGTATCTAATTCCGGCCACTTCAAAATAATATGTTCAGCAGCATTCGTCGCATCTGCTATTTTATTCTTATCATCACTATAGAATTGATCAATAATGTTTTCTCCTAATTCAGCTTCTATTCTTTCTTTGCTAAATAAAAGAGCTCTTGATTCTAAAGTATTTATCCCATATTCGCTCATTTCATCAAGCATTTTTAATAACGACACTACTAAACCAGAATTCATCTGATCTATTTCAAACGAAAAGCTTCCAATTACTCGCTCCAGTGCTTGATATCTATCATAAAACTCATCATAATAAAAATCCCTATGCTCATTATTATCAAATCCGCTCCTACCGATTTCCCAGTACTCAATAAATCTGTTAAGGATGATTTCGATATCCGCAATTTCCAATAAATCAGGGCACAAATAATTCATACACTGAAGTTCTGCAAATATTCTTGCCTCGCCCATCGTAACTGATTCAAGTCCTCTGGATTTCAGATTATCATAAAACTTATTATCCATAATATAGTTTCGTACAAGGGTCTTAACATCTCTTCCCTCTGGACTTGGCCACTTCAAAAAGGCTGCGGCGTAGTATTCCTTAAAATTCGGAAGTCCTGTGTCTTCATTTACATTTTTCCAAATTAATTCGCGTAAATCCGCCAATTGTTCAGCTGATAATAGAGACCATTCTCTTAATTTGTTTAAACGCGGAATAATCGCCCAATAATCTTCATCCGATTCACTAGCACATTTTATCAAATCATCTATAATAGTCGAATCTATATTTGCTTTTTCATAGTATTTTTTTGCAAGGGTACTGGCAGAAATCACATCAAAAGGATCGGTTGATCTATCCTCACCTATATGTGTTCTGTTTTTTGTTGAAGATAATAATATTTCGTTTAAATACTGTGATTTAATATTTTCATCTATGATACAAAGAATCTGATAAATCCATTTATCCATTACACGGTATTCACGCACAATATCTGTATCAATTAACTTGCACATCAGTGTCAATAATTTTTTTTGCTGAACTAAAGAAGCTACCGAAACTAATCTTCTAAGTATTTCCAACCCATTATTCAGCAAATGAGTATACGCATTACCTCTTGCAGTATTTACGCTGATACTTTCGATATTTTGTTCGATACATTTAAATGCATAATCAAATAATTTTCTACAAATATCAAAACCGGCACTGATACAATTTTTACGTGAAATAATAGATTTAACTACTTTGTCATTTCCTGATCTCATACACATGAAAAATCCCAATGACGGAGTATTGATAAATAGTGCGTTAATAAATTCTATTTCCCGATGTGAAAGAAGTCTTGTCATACCAATATGCAGCGGCATTGCAATTCTTGTCAATACTCTATAAAAACTATAGATTTCTCCAAATCCATTGCTCCCCCATGTGATTGTTCTTATTTCTCGATTTATCTCAAAAGGTTCTTCCTTGTGCTTACAGTAGTAATTATACAAATAATTATTCCATTGGTTTTTTTCCTTCTCGAAATCAAAAAATCGAGAATAATCTTCTATTCCATTCCATGCTACATGAAGCTCCTCATTTTTATCAAATGGATGAAGTCCTTGAATTACAAATGCTAAAAGTTCGTATGCACCAGATAAAATAGATCCGCATTGTACAAAATCCTTATTTTTTTCTTTTGGCATGCTATCAATGGATTCTTCTAGTTCAGCAATGAGTGTTTTCAATTCTGAATATGCACTTTCAAGCAGACCACATTCTGCCATTAGACCAACCTTATTCAAACGCAATGCATACCTATTATCTTCACAGGAAAACTGTTGTATTTTATCTCGAACATCAGATATTTGCATTTTATAAAAGAGATGAACTATGAATTCCATTTCAAGTTCTTCATTTCCGGTTTCCATTATTGCAGCACTTTTTTTCATCACATCGAATACTTTTTGCCACGAATTCCAATTCATGTCTTCTCTATATTCACGCAATAGTGATTGACCAATGTAAAACCATTTTTCGTTCTTATCCTGAGCTGACCAGTCGCCTTTATCTTTATACTCTTTCCACAGTTCAAAAATATGGTTCTGCAGTATTTGTGAAAACACAATAAATCCTGTTTCATGTCTCCATACTAATTCAAATGCAAAATCTATTTTTTCTTGCATGGACAGTTCAGCTGTCTTCCACAATAATGATTCATCTCTGGTATATGACGCTAATATTTCTCTTTTAGCTACTGGGGCAATATACCATCCCGGATATAACTCACGTTCTTCCTTCCAATGTTTTGTTAATCCTATAACTTCGGCTTTCCGTTTTTCATTGCTACCAAACAACCCATCCGTCTGATAAAATTTTAGGTTCCACGTGAACAAATCCTTGTCATCACCAATCACTGTTCCATTTTCTATATGAACATGTTCATAATCTGATTTTCTTAATCCATAAGAAACTCCAGATATAGAACTCAGTTCATTTTTAATTTCCGATAGTCCAGTAGTTAGTAGAGTCTTTAATTCTTCTTGCTTACGTGAAAGCCTATTAAAAAATAATCTTCCTTCCAATTCAGGATTATTCATTGCTGTAAGTTCAAAAAACATTTGCACCAATGAATCAATTATCTTATCAGCATTATCAACATAATATGCCTCACATAAATCATTTAATTTTTGTCTCAATGCTTCTTCCATATCAAAAGCATCATCTTTTCGAATTTCTTTTAAAATCGCTCGCAGATTGTCTTTAGAAAATGCCGCTTGCAAATCGCTCAAAAATAATGTGTTATCTCTACATTTCAATCCTGTTAAACAAGAAGCAGCCTCATTAATTTTAGAGTCAACATTTCTATTTTTCAAATAATCACGAGATGTACTTGCCGCTTGCCCAATAATACTATCCGAATAATTATCACATAAATTTTCTAAAATTCCTTTTAAACCACCAATTACAAGTGAAACATCCATTGTCATCTATTACTCCTTATCAGCAGGATTTTGCATATCATTCATTTCGGCATTTCTATATCACGTAATACGATAATAAAAGCTTTTTTCTGACTTTTCAGAATGATTTTTCCCAGTCTACCAATTTCATGATTGTTTTTACCGCATTCACTATTCTTGGAGCAAAGTACGCCTTTGTAAGCCTTTTCTTCGAATATGCCCATATAAAATTCTTACTGGTACTTTCTATCAATAAATCTGTAAAATATCGTTCCCAACTGACATACTCTTTACTGTCTATATATTCTTCTGGATTCTGAAGTATTGTTTCTACTTTTAATTCCGGTATTTCCTTTGTTGAAAGTAACAACCACTCAAAAGATTCTGGTGCATAGAGTACAATGTTTCCCTGTGTTTTAATGCATTCACTGATATCTTTCATCTCTGAACCAAATGCAGCTCCATCTACGATGACCAAAATTGTGCCCTCTTCATTCGTTCTCTGTTCCAACTGTCTGATGATATTTGACTTCCCAATAGCAGAAAAACAGTTCACACCCTTCTGTCTGGACATTTCTTTAAAAAATTCAAATCCAGAATTGGAATCCTCTGTTATTACAAGTTTCGGATTGATATTCTTTTCCTCTGATATTTCACCGTACAAATGATAAATCTCATTATATTTCTGTTTCGCATCATGAAATTTTCCAGATTTGCGAAATCCATATATTTCACTTACACTATATGGCAATGCCGGAAGCTTTTCTCTTGTAGCCAGTACAAAGTAATTATCAGATCCCTGCACAAGCTGTGCAAACTTCTTTGAAACTAGGAAGCGATTTCCTTCATCAATAAAAATAATGCTTCCTGTTGTTTCTTCTATCTTTCTTTCCCAATCCTCACTATCAATCACTTTACAGGGGCAGTCACAGGAAAGAAATACACCGCTATCCGCACCATATCTTCCATAATCATGTATAAGATCAATTAAAACAGTCTTACCTGATCCACTGTCACCAGTAATGATTGTAATATTCCTATGAATTACAAAATCATATTTCACTTTTCTGGATTCTACAATGATTCTATGTGAACCTTTCATAATCACTACTCCTGTTTCATTTCATTTAAATACTTATTTGCTATAGGAACAAGTTCCTTCATTGAATGGACCGTTTCTCCTCCATTTTGGACTTTTATCTCAAATTTTGTGTCTTTTCCAAAACTCATCATATGTCTGAGATTAATGGTAACATCTTTAAGCCTGCCTATTTCCAATATCCATTTTGCACAGTTATCGCCACAGGTCGAGGCATTGAAAATACGATCCGGTTCATTTAAAATCAGCAACAATGTTTTCACTCCTCCTGACAGTCTTTCAGGAGGAATCTGTCCCAACACCGGACTGTTAATGCATTCACCACTCAATACTTCTGAATCATCAATATCTTTAATCATCTTTTTCGCCAGTTCTGCATCAAGCCATTCTGGTTCATAACTGTTTTTAAAATAAACATTTGTATTATAAATACTGTTTTTCACATCTCCATAAATAATGTTCAACATTTATAAGAGCCTCCTCTCAAAATACAATTCTTCTTATAACATGGTTTCGTCCCGCCAAAGAATTCCGGTCTGATTTCTTCAACCTTGTGTCCTCTACTGCCAGAACTATAGCAATCCTCTAAAATAATGCATCTTAATCTAGCCCATCAGAGTGTGAAATCCTACGCCAATATAGCAGAAACTTAATTTTCGCTGTACTAGTGAAACATTCTATATTCTTTGTATATGTTTTTACATTTACCACTCTTCACATTTAATATCGCTTGCTGTCATATTATAAGTATGCAGATAATCCGTTACATCCATAAATACTTCGTCAATCGAATACGGAAAAATATCTTCCGGCGCAATATATTTCAGATAAATGCTGTAAATCCTGGTGCTGTATTCCAGATAGAGAGCCATCCGGGGAGGAGCAACAATATAATCAATCTCCAGTGCAGGATTGATATTTAATTCTGTACTGTCATCAGAAGAACCAATAAATGTTCTGTTCGGTGCTCTCCACCTGCGGGCGCTGTTGGCTTCTTTTACTTTTTGAACAACCTCAAATAAACGAGCCCTTCCGGGTATCCCATAACACTTTAAGGCTGGAGATACCGCAAGACAGATTGTTTTTTCTGTTCTGCTTTTATCCGCAACCACAAGATTGATTGTCAAAGGATCCCGATTTCGTTCTTTACATTCCACAGACGCATAGAATGACTTAAGATCAATTGCAATATAGGTTCTTTTCTTTTCCATCATTCTACACCTCCCGATTCTCCTGTGTTCCGTTTGTGATTACATCTCCTTATCCATTGCCATATGTATCATTTTCTCGAAGGATTCTCTGAAATGCTCATCATCCTCCGCTGTTCGTTTTCTTGGGCCTTTTACATGATTCTTTCCGGATGCCCTTCGTGCCTTCTTATTCAGATGCCGCTCCATAAGCATCTGGTCAATATTCTCATTCGTATACCATTTCCCAGATTGATGAATCGCATAAGGTCTACGCTCCGCTTCGGTCGGCTCAAAACCAAGGTCCACTGGACCTTGTGAGCCCTTTTCCAAGTGCCATTGCAGCCACTCCATAATCCTGTGATATAACAATATCGCCTTTATGGCAAATGCTGATCAGTTTATAATCCACTGCATCTGCTCCGGCTTCAACTACAATCACTTCACTGTAATCAGAAGATAACACATGATTGGTATCACACAACAACGTTACCGAAAGATTGTGCTCTTTTGCAACTTTTTCAACAATACCAACTACCGGACAGGCATCTGCATCAACAAAAATCTGCATATCTTCTCCTTTAATTAGACATAAATGGAGTGCGAACCTCAATGAGATTACCACTGGGATCATACAGTCTTACAAGCTTCTGCCCACCTGCAAGTTCTGTCAGTTCTGTGGCATATCGAACGGAATACTTACCAGATTCATATTTTACAATCAATCCATCTATAGCAAATTCCTCGAAATACAGTTCCATCATGTTATTGAATGGCGTAGAAGTCTCATCCAGCGTCTTCCCCCATAGACCGGCATCCTGCAAAACAAGTCCCTCCGATAAGATCACATTACCTTCATTCTTAAGAATCACTTGCAGTCCAAATAAGTCCCTATAAAACTCTATGGATTTTTCTATATCATCCACCACGATCAATACATTTTTCAGCATATCCGTCACCTCGCAATCCGCTTTGGTTATATAATTTTTCCGGACAAATGATCAATTTCATGTTGGCAAATCTGCGCCGTCCATCCTGACAATTTCTGGCGCTGTTTTTTCCAGTTGAAGTCATAATACTCTACTTCTATTTCTTGGTATCTGTTCGTCTTACGAACACCATCCAGGGACAGACAGCCTTCTTCTGTCTCATACATATCACGCTTTGAAACAATCACCGGATTGAACATCACAACATCTATGAATCCCATATTCACAATGATGATATTCTTCCTTATACCAATCATATTTGCAGCCATACCAACGCACCGTTCCCGGTTCGCCTGCAGTGTGTCTTGCAGATCCTTTCCAACCTGGATATCAGCTTTTGTGGCCGGCTCGGATGGCTGGCCTAAAAAGAAAATGTCTCTTACTATTTGCTTTACCATTTATTTTCTCCTGTATTTAATTTCTAATTCTTATTTATCCTGACCTGAAATCTTTCTCATCGGCTCAAGATTAATTTTACAGCATCAATCAAGTCCTCACTAAATCCTTTAATACCAACTCAAGTATAACATAGATATAACCCCTGTAGTGCATAAACTCGAAATATTCCTGTTCACTGGCAAATAAAATGTATTTGTCTTCTACGTATCCCATATATCCGTTGCTTGTGTTATAACCTTTCATCTGCCAGTTCCCCCTTGATTTCTTTTTCTAATGTTATCAGTTTACACCAAATGGCTGTACAAAAATTCCAACAACCATTACTGTTCAGGAATTAGCAGAACTAAAAAAACCAATGGTGCAGACTGATAACAGTCAAAGCCATTGGTTTTCTTTATCCAAATATATTCTCTGGTTCTTCTACAATTTTTATTTTACTTTTTCCAACTTGTTATTTGCATCAAAGCAAACCTTGTCCCCTTCATTAATATTACATTCATAGAGCATGGCATCCTCTGCTTTTATCCTTATTTCTTCTCCTGAAGAATTCGTAAGCGTCACTATTGCCATGACTGGCATGCCTTTCGGTCGCTCTTCACAACCGAAGTCCAGGTCTTCCTCAATTCGTTTTACTGTGTATATCATAGCAATTCCTCTGAAAATAATGTTAAAAATCAGTTCTCCATGTTCCTTCGAATTTTCTCTATCAAAGTGACATCTGCCGGTAACCAGGCAACGCTATCCAGTTGGTCCTTCGTAAGCCATTTTGCAGCTTCCGCTTCTTTTAATTCCAGGTGACCGGCTGTGACCTCTGCCCAAAAGCAATCCATGGAAAGGTGAAAGGTGGGATAGTCATACTCTATAGTATCAATCAAATCCCCTACCTTAATTTCTGTATCCAGTTCTTCCATGATTTCTCGCTTTAATGCTTCCTGAGGTGTTTCACCTGCTTCGATTTTTCCTCCAGGAAACTCCCAGCCGCCTTTCAGCTCACCGTAACCACGAGCCGTTGCAAAAATTTTATTCTTTTCTTTCATATTGTCGCAGATAACTGCTGCAACTACTTTTATTGTCTTCATCTGTTCCTCCTCTACGCATTCACGATATACTCGTAAATATCTTCTCTCACCGGCACATCAAGAATCCATTCGATTTCCACCGCCGTTTTTTCTGTATTCGCCATCATAAATTCTTTCGTATTTCCACTTGCCGTCATATGTCCGAGATAATAAAACTCTTTCGAAATCTTATCGTCCTTATTCTTTCGCACAAAAAGCTCTACCTGAATATCACGTTCTTTTGCTTTGAGGAAATTCTGGACATCTTCCGATTTTAAGCTTCTTCCGGATTTGGAAATAGCGATCAAGCGATTTCTGAATCCTTTCACAAAATGATCCTCGTATTTTGTGGTATCGCTGATGTCTGCTGATTTGTCATAGTTAATAAATACAGGAAATGTCTTTGTCTTCTTATCGTATTTGTAGCCACCAATGTTCAAAGGCACTTCATTCTGCTCCCAATTCAATAAACGACAAACATCTTCATAAGTATATTTCTGGTACAGCACCAGATCCGTATCTTCATAACTTGACTTGTAATCCCTTTTATAACGGCTGATTCCAAAATCTACCAATTCATCAAGAATGTTATAAAAATCTTCGTGCACTGCCATCTCCGCAAAGGATTTTGTCGGCTTATAATCATTTTCATCTTCCTCAATGAAAATGCATTGCGAATAAGCCTTCTTCCCTGTCCCCGCTGGGAATTCATTGGTCATAACATTTACAAGATTTTCCTTCTGATTCTGGCTGATTTTCTTCCCGTAATGCTTCATGTCTTCCGAAAGCCCGGCAAACAAACCAATCTGCGCCGTTCCCTGTACATAAGCAAGTATACGTTTTAACAGTTGAAGCTCCTGAATACGCTTTCCATTTGCCAACTTTTTAGACACAAATTCGATCACCTTCTCCTCTTGTTCTGAGAGGCGAATTTTATAATCCTTTTCATATTTCACAAGAAACTTATAATACGATCCTAAGCTTTTATTATCGAAAATGCGGATGACATCCATTTCACCATACGTGTCAAAATCACACAACTTCGGAATCCTGCCAAGTTTGCCCCTAAGGTTCGTATAATTTTCCTTTATCAGTTTAATATCCGAAAAGTTCGCATTGTCTACGGATGAGAAAATCCTTTTTCGGCTGACCTCATCAAAATGTACGGTTGATGCACCAGGTATTACACGGCCACCTTCCATAATGTAGCGGCGAATATTGTCTTTGTTGTAAGTGCGATCTCCGGACAACGCAATCGGGATCATAAAGTTATTGTTATAATTTCCGATAAAATCCAAAATAACAACATACTCTTTGCCCTTTGCTTTACGTAGTCCACGGCCAAGCTGCTGAATAAATACAATCGGCGATTGTGTCGGGCGAAGCATAATGACCTGGTTCACCTCAACGATATCCACGCCCTCGTTTAAAATTTCCACAGAGAAAATATAATCCAATGGCTCATTCTCATCTGTCGCATCGCCCTCATCCATCGCCAGCCGCTCAAATGCAGTTTGTCTTTCCTGCTCTGACGCACTTCCATTTAATGCGATCGTGCGAAATTCTTTTCCAGTCAACGGATTGATCATCTTATTAAACTTGGCAGACAACACTTCCGTTTCCATCAAAGTACTGCAGAAAACAAGCCCCTTGACCTTCTCACCGCTGTAACCATAATAATCTGCCTGGGCAACAATATGCTTCACGCGCTCATCACTCGTAAGCATAGAAAAATCGCAATTACATTCTTCATTATCACCAATAATCGACAAATCAGTTATGCCAAAATAGTGGAACGGGCAAAGTAAGTCCTCCTCCATCGCCTGCTGCAAGCGGATCTCATAGGCAATCTGATAATTGAAGATTTCATACACATTTCTTCCCGCAATGTTGTCATCCCTCTTATCCGGTGTAGCTGTCATTCCAAGCCACAGCTTTGGCGTGAAATGTTTCATTATTTTCTGATATGTCTCAGCAGAAACGTGATGTGCTTCATCCAGCACGATACAGTCAAACGCATCTTTCGCATATTGAAGCAAATGCTCATCTCGGTTCAATGTCTGCACTGTAGCAAACACATAATCTGCATCATATTCACGATAACCTGCTCCAACAAGTCCCATTGAAATAGATTTTGCAAAAACTTTTTCGTAGGACTTCTTCGTCTGCCTCGCCAGCTGCCCCCTGTGTACTAAAAACAACACTCTTTTGAAACCAAGCTCACGCATAGCAAATGCGGATGCATAGGTCTTTCCTGTTCCCGTGGCAGAGATCAGCAATGCCCGCTCTTCTCCCTGCTCCAGAATCTTTCGCAAGTTCGCAATAAATCTCTCCTGCATGGAGTTTGGCTTTAATCTATATTTTTCCAGTGACGGGATTTCTTCGCTTTTTGCGATTTCCCGCTGGTGTTTTATAATATTGTAGCGTTCTTTGTAGACTTCATAAAAATCATTATATGGTAAAGCGTACTCACTATTCCATAACTTCTGAAATTCTTCTACGATTTCTTCCGCAACCTCACCATTTTCCGTAGAAATTAGTTTTGTATTCCACTCTTTATTTACCGTCAGCGCCGCACTTGTCATATTAGAGCTTCCGATGATGATTCGATAAATCTCTTCTTTTTTAAAAATATATCCCTTCGTGTGGAAACCATTTCCAGCCGCTTCCACGTCATACATTTTCAAAGTAACATTTTTCAAACTATTAAGTTTTTCAAGTGCTCTCGGTTCACTAAAGTTCAGATAATTTGTTGTAAGAATCTGTCCTTTAATGCCCTTTTCCTCAAGCTCTTTTAACGTCTGCAGAAGCGGTGTCACACCACCCATTGTGATAAATGCAACACTGATCTGAAACTCATCGCAGCGCAGTAATTCATCCTCTACAGATGAAATAACCTTCTTCCCCTCTTCCGGATTATTCGATACAAATGCTGGCTTATATGCCAGATTCGCCGCCACGGAACCATTTATATATGCGGCACTTAGGCCGTTTTGCAATTCATTGATCACATTCACATCCATTGAAATAGAACTCCCTCTCATTTCATGATGAGCAAAACAAAATGCTCTGCTTAGTATTATACCTTATGAGAGAAGGTTTGTCATTGAAATCTCCTGGAAGCGAGCGTTGCAAATGGAACAAAAAAAACAGGTTCGGACGCACTGAAATTAATCAGTGTATCTGAACCAGGCTTTTCTATAGTCTTTCCGATGAATAGCTGGGCTGGCTTTTCATTGAAGTTACTCATTTAATTGTAAAATGATTTCCAAAATATATTCGTTTCTTTTTTTATATTCACCATATCATATAAATATACTTTTCTATCCACATTATATCTTACAATCATCGCTACATTAAATTTTGTATTCTATACTATCACACTGGCCCCAAATGGCATGAAAGAAAGTCTTGCCATCTTGAAAAACTGCTTTCCAAACGGCCAGAATGCCAGGGTTGCAAATTTTTTTCGATTTCTCAACCAGCTTTACGGCAGAATCTCAAGCCAGTATCCATCTGGATCTACAATGAAATAGATTCCCATCGCTTCATTTTCGAAGCAAATGCACCCCATCTCTTCGTGCTTCTTGTGCGCTGCCTCATAATCCTCTGCCTTGAATGCCAAGTGGAATTCGCATTCACCCAGATTATACGGCTGTGGATGATCTTTAAGCCAGGTAAGTTCCAACTCAAAATCACTTACATCGTTGCTCAGATACACAATAATAAAATCATCTGTAGTCTTTCTTCTCACTTCGTGCAGATCAAGGGCCTCGTTGTAAAATTTAATAGATCGGTCCAGGTCTGATACATTGTAATTTTCGTGAATCATCTTAAATTTCATAGTTCTTCTCCTTTTGTACATTTTGTGTTTCTAATACGTGACTTAGATGTCAAATCTCCACCCACAATCACCATGATAAATCATTTGTTTTGTCATACCACCGTCAATGCAAATATTTTCGCCTGTGATAAAACCTGCTTTTTCAGAGCAAAGAAACAGTACCATGTTGGCAATATCCATGGGATTTCCCACACGATGAACCGGCTGCTGCACTGCATCTGCTCCTGTATATTCGGTAAAGTCAGTATCTATCCATCCCGGAGAGATTGAATTGACTCGTACTCTTCCTGCAAGGCTGACTGCCAACGCATGAGTTAATGCTGAAATTCCGCCTTTTGCTGCGGTGTAACTTTCTGTTTGCGGTTGACTCATGCGGTCACGGGAAGATGAAATATTAACAATGGCAGCTCCTTCAGAAAAATATGGCTGAAACAGTTTGGTCAGATAAAATGGTGCCGTAACACCTACTTTTAATGCATAATTGAATTCTTCATAAGAACAGTTGTCAATTCCTTTCATCAACGGTAATGCGTTATTAATAAGATAATCCACATGACCATATTCGGTAATTACCTTTTGAGCAAATTTCTCTAATGTATCCTGCTGTGCAAGATCACCGGTAAAGTAAACTCCGGGCTGCTTATCAATGCTGCAGATAAGAGCCCCCTGCTTCTGAAATTCCTCTGCAATAGTCTTTCCAATGCCCTGCGCGCCTCCCGTCACAATCACTACTTTATTTTTGAACTCCATATAAAATTCTCCCCCAAAAACTGCTTTCTATTTCTGCTGCCACAACATTGTGTATTCTTTTTCACCAGTAACATCATCTAATCTTTCACACTGAATATCGAACCCTTCTCTTTGATAAAACGAGAGAGCTCTGGTATTCTTCTGGTATTCTTCTGGTATTCTTCTGGTATTCTTCTGGTATACATTTAATCGTAATCTAACATTTTTGTTCTTGATAAAATCTAATAAAAGTTTACCTATACCATATTTATCATCCAGCTCATATTTTCCAACATAAATCTTCAACCCAATACTTCACTATCAGTAACCCCTATATCGTCCTCGCACAAAAGCCTCCCTTATCAGTCAATCAGATCATTCTGAAATCTGGACAGATGTTCATACGGTAAAATCAAACGACCTCTGTATAACCCGCACCCGTCGTTAATCAAACTATTACTTACTGCTGCAAACATATTCACATCCAACTGTGTGAGATCCAGGTTTAACAGGCGCATTCCTCTTTCGTAGGCTTCGTCGAAATAGACGCTCTCTCCCTGTGGGATTGCGTCTCTTCTTGCGCGTTCGCTTTCCTGTTTTTTTTCATATCCCAGATGGTTCGCCGTGCCGATTTCTGCCACATCATCCATATCTTTTGTCCGGATCTGCACTTCAAGGAAAGAGCGGGAGCTGTTATCATAAAATGTGATATGTAAGGACTGATAATCGGACTCTTTTTTCTCTGAAATATAGTCTCTGTAATATGGTTTCGCGACGTCATCCAGTAACGGGGAGTGGCTTAACTTTACTCCGTTCGCCGGTTCTGCGGTGAAACCTCTTTCTTCAAGAAATCCCGGAAGTTTATTTGCAATATCATACAAATATTTCAATTCTTCTGTACCCCTATCCTGTCCCGGTGCCAGGTGGCATTTCGGCAGGGAGATCACGATACGATAAGCAATCAGGTCCCGAAAGCAGCTTAAACGGTTCTTCAGCTCTGCAATTGGAGGATAAGTTCCGTGTTTGCTGTAATAGTCATAAATGTACTCTACTATATACCCGTTAAATTTCTCCTCAGCACGAATCAATGATTTAATTCTTCCTTTTACTGTGAATGCCAAAAATGGATACTCTTTTGTCATATATTTATAAAACTCTCTGATTTTCTGTGACTGGGCTGTGAGGAAATCGTTATGTTCCAGTAATTCCTTGATCTGGATCAGGAAGTTACAGTGGATCAGATCAATTTCATTATGATTTTTCTTTGCATCTTTTCGCAGATCTTCTATATAATTCTGCAATATCTTTAATACGGTATCTCCGGAATATAAGTAATCATTTAATGTTATCATATGTATTCACCCTGCCTTCCTGTTCACAATGTTATCTCTGTAAATTTTATTTTTCTTCTATTTTAGCAGACTTTAGAAGTTTATCAAGTTAAAATATTAACTTATTATCTCCATTGATACAAAAACAGACGGTTTTTACACCGCCTGTTTTCTATCATTTCCGTTATTTTCCTTAACATCATCCAATCGGCTCGAAATCCACTGCGCCATGTTTGCACAGTGGGCAGATGTAATCTTCCGGAAGTTCGTCGCCTTCGTAGATATATCCGCAGACTTTACATACAAAGCCTTTCTTGCCTTCTGTCTCTGGTTTTGGTTTTACGTTCTTCTGATAGTAAGTATAGCTCATTGTCTCCTGATCACTGACTACTCTGGCCTCTGTTACGCTGCAGATGAACATTCCATGTGTTCCAAGATCTACATACTGTTCTACTTTCAAGGACATAAATGCGTTAATGTATTTATCAAGAAATACCAGACCGTTGTCAGAACGGTTTATTTTCTGTCCGGCAAATTTATCCGCACTTCTTCCACTCTGGAATCCAAACTGCTCAAATACTGAAAATGGTGCTTCTACAGAGAGACAGTTTACATTCAGCACACCTGTCTGTTTGATAACATGATGGGAATAATTCGTCTTATTGATGTTAACTGCAACCCTGAAAGGTGAATCTGTCAGCTGGGTAACAGTATTTACGATCAGCCCGTTATCTTTCTTTCCATCATTAGATGTCACCACATATAATCCATATCCAATACGGAATAACGCAGTCATATCATTCTTATTTGCCAGTTCATCATTCTTTGCAATATATTCCTGGCAGAGTTCGGAAGCCATTGCCTCCATCTGATCTCTGTTTTCCTGATCTACCGCAGACATAATCTTCACTGTAGTATCCAGCCAGTTAATCTTTTTGCATTCGGAAAGCATACCTTTCATTACTTTTGCCGCCAAAGGTGCCCAGGAACCATTTTCAATCAGACCTACTGTGCGGTTCTGGAAATTATGCTCTACCAGACGTGTGATAAAGTCATTCATAAACGGATAGATTCCGGCATTATAGGTAGTTGTTGCAAGCACCAGTTTACTGTAGCGGAAAGCATCGCTGATTGCCTGGGACATATCGTCTCTTGCAAGGTCATAGACAACCACTTTCGGGCAGCCTTTACTTTTTAATTTCTGGACAAACTGATTAACTGCATCTTTCGTATGTCCATATACAGAAGTATAGGCAACTACAATTCCTTCTTCCTCAGGTGTGTAGGAAGACCATGTATCATAAAGTCCGATATAATGACCCAGATTCTCAGTCAGTACAGGACCGTGTAATGGACAAACTACCTGAATATCCAGAGTTGCTGCCACTTTCAGAAGTCTCTGTACCTGTGCTCCATATTTACCAACGATACCGATAAAATATCTTCTCGCTTCGTCATCCCAGTCTTCTTCTACATCCAGCGCACCGAATTTACCAAATCCATCTGCGGAAAACAGAACTTTATCAGTACTGTCATAGGTTACCATTACTTCCGGCCAGTGTACCATTGGCGCAAATACAAAGGTAAGATTATGATTTCCAAGGCTGAGTGTAGAACCATTCTCTACTTCCAGCTTCTGACCTTCCAGATCTAACCCGAAGAAATTCTTGATCATCACAAATGTTTTCGCATTGGCAACTACTGTTGTGCCAGGATATACTTCCAGGAAATTTGCTACATTTGCAGCGTGATCCGGTTCCATGTGCTGAACGATCAGATAATCCGGTTTACGTCCATTCAGTACCTGCTCCAGATTGTCCAGCCATTCATGTTTGAAATTAGCATCTACTGTATCCATAACTGCCACTTTTTCATCGAGAATCACATAGGAATTGTATGCCATTCCATTCGGTACAGCATACTGTCCTTCGAATAAATCTACCTGATGGTCATTAACACCTACATACTTGATCGTATCTGTAATCTTCATTGTACGCCCTCACTTTTTTATAATATATTTTGCTCTGTAAATCTTTATAATATCCATCTCTTTGTTTCTAGCTTTATTCTATACTATTTTAATCTGGTTTTCAAGTACAAATTGGTAAATTTTTTCAAAAAAACAGTAAAGCCGCTATTTTACCAACTTTACTGTCTCGCTATATATCTGGTTATTTAGTTTTTTATAAATTACATTTTTAATTTTCAGGCACTGCTGCTAGTTTTTGATTAACTGTTCAATGCTCTGTAAATTTTTGAAGAAAAAGCATAATATCCTGTCGTAATACTCTATATACTTCCGTTTTTCTCATGTTTCTTCACTCTTCTCCTTCTTCAGTCATACTCAAAGTGACTCCTGGTCGCTCCGTGCAAAATTTCTGAATTTCTTCTAAAAATCTCTGCCCGTATTTTTTCAATTTATTCGCTCCCACTCCTGAAACATTCAACATCTCTTCTTCATCAGAAGGCTTTTTCACACACATATCAATTAATGTTTTATCACTGAAAATAATATACGGTGGCATGGATTCCTCTTTTGCAATTTCCAATCGCAATTTTCGCAGTATTTCAAACAAATCGTAGCCAGCAGAAGTAAGTGCATCTGTGCTTCGTTTTCGTACTGTTTTCTGTATTTTTTTCTTCTTATCTGGTTCTTTTTCTTCATATGTACGCATAATCACGCGGATATTTTCATCTTTCAGCGGAGTAATATTGCCAAGTTTCAGTACACTGTATTTCTCCTGTGTCTGATACAGATAACCCATTTCTGTCATCTGGCTGATTAGTGTCCTAAGTTCTGCTTCGCTATGCCCGCTCAAAGCACCATAAGATTTATATTGATCCGTTCTAAGTTCCCGTAATCTGGCTCTTTTAGCCCCCATCAATGTTCCGAGAACTATTGTCAATCCATAGCGCCCCCTGGTCTCTGCGACACAATTGACTACCCACTTTGCCTCTGCTGTCATGTCCACTTCGTGATACTCTCTGTGACAATTTCCACAGTTATCGCACGGACCTGAAGTCTTTTCTCCAAAATATTCCAGAATATAATTTCTCAGACATCCGGTTGTCTTGCAATACCCTTCCATCGTCTGAAGCCGGCGTATATCCCTCTGTCTGATCAGATACTCATCTTCCTCATCTACATCAGAAAAATCTTTATTATCCAGAAGCATTCTGTCAATCATGACATCCTGCAATGAAAAAAGCAGAATACACTGCGAATTCTCTCCGTCACGGCCTGCACGTCCTGCTTCCTGGTAATAATTCTCCATACTCTGAGGCATATTGTAATGAATCACATAACGCACATTAGATTTGTCAATTCCCATTCCGAAAGCATTCGTCGCAATGATAACAGGGGTTCTGTCATAGATAAAATCATCCTGATTCTTCTTCCTGGTTTCATTGGTAAGCCCGGCATGATATCTGGTGACAGGAACTCCTCTTTTAAAAAGCAGTTCAAACAGATTGTCCACATTTTTTCTTGTAGCGCAATAGATGATTCCACTTTCTGTTGGATGTTTCTCTATGTACTCCATGATGAATTCGTCTTTTCTGCGGATGTTTTCAACACTGTAATATAAATTCTTTCTATCAAATCCTGTGATCACCACTTCAGGATCTGCAAGGCTCAGTGTGCAGAGAATATCATTCTTTACTTCTTCTGTCGCTGTTGCGGTAAAAGCACTGACGATAGGTCGTTTGGGAAGATTTTTTACGAACTCAACGATTTTCAGATAGCTGGGCCGGAAGTCCTGCCCCCACTGAGAAATGCAATGTGATTCATCCACCGTCACCATGGAAATCTCTACATTTCTGGCAAACTCCAGAAATTCATAGTTCTCCAGGCGCTCCGGAGCCACATAGATAATTTTATATCTTCCACTTGCTGCAAGATACAAAGCTTTACTAATCTGGTTTTCTGTAAGCGAAGAATTGATAAATGCCGCATGAATTCCTGCATCGTTTAGCGCCTTTACCTGATCCTGCATCAATGAGATCAGCGGTGAAATCACAAGCGTGATGCCCGGAAGTATCAGTGCCGGAATCTGATAACAGATGGATTTACCTGCTCCTGTTGGCATAATTGCAAGGACATCTCTGTTCGTCAGGATAGCCTCTACAATTTTCTCCTGCCCTTCTCTGAATGTGTCATATCCAAAATAAGTTTTTAGTGTTTCAAGTGCATTCACTTTTTTGTCACCTTCCATGCTTCATTTGGCGGAAAACATATCTGCTCGATTTTGACCACCTGATCTGTCTCCTCTGGTCTGATATTACGGAATTCATACTTTTCCATAATTGTTTCGTTGATACATTCCTTCATTTTTCTACTCCATAATTTGATTTTCCTCTGTACTGACACGTTACTGTGCAGTTCATTTTATTATACTGTAGCTGTTGCAATTTCTCAATGCGTATTTAAGATATGTGGAAATTATTTGGTTACTGTTTACTCCGTGCCCAGTAACACGCTTCGCGATTCACAGGATTTACGCAACAGATGAAGATATTGTACCGGAAATTCTTTACATCCAGAAAGTCAGGACAGACGGAGAATTTGATCTTGCCTGGCAGGATATCCCTTACAAATGCTGCAAAGGAAACCGGGCTCAACCTGCTCCATTCTGGTACCAAGCATATGATGTTAAAGAATATAAAAAATGATTCTTCATGATTGAAATCAAAAAACAGAGCATAAACTAATATGCTCCATTTTTATACGTCTATCCTATATTCTATTTTTCATTTTTGCATCTCTTACCTGTTTACAGATAGTCTGCTCCACCTTCTCAATATCCAAAGGTTTTGCCAGATGTGCATTCATTCCAACAGCAATACACTTTTCAGCATCCTCCTGAAAAGCATTTGCTGTCATGGCAATAATCGGAATCTCTGCCTTTTTTATATCCTGTAAATGTCTGATACATTTGGTCGCCTCATAGCCGTCCATATTTGGCATCTGGATATCCATCAAAATCATATCATAAGTTCCGGCCGGCATCTGCTCTATCCTGTCCACACACTGTATGCCATCTTCCACCCGGTCAATAATAAGCCCTGTTTCTTCAAGTATTGCAATTGCAATTTCTGCGTTCAGCTCATTATCCTCTGCCAGTAAAATATGTTTTCCGCGTAAACTGCTTTCCATATCAGCGGCATCTGTTTTTGATGTTTTCTGCCCGTAATAGTTCTCATCAGCTTTTTTTGTATCAGGATAAGTGTAAACACAGTTCCTTTTCCCAGTTCGCTTTTCACGTCTATGCTGCCGCCCATCAGATCCACATATTTTTTTACAATTGCCATCCCAAGACCTGTACCTGCAACTTTACCAACGGTCGTATTCCGCTCCCTTGAGAAAGAATCAAACAGAGTTGGCAGAAATTCTTTGCTCATTCCGATTCCTGTATCACGAACCTCTATCTAAATTTTTACAGAATTCTCTTGTTCACATGGAATCTCCTGTACAGCGACCGTAACGGTTCCTCCTGCCGGCGTATATTTGACTGCATTACTGATCAGGTTCACCTGAATCTGTTTTGTTTTTGTAATATCACACAGGACATGCTGATGCTCCACCTGTGTTTCAAATATAAGGTTCAGTCCTTTTTGATCAGCCTGAGGTTCAAATACACTTTTTATCTCATCCACTGTCTGATCAATCCGGGCATAGCTTTCATCCAGTTCCACTCTGCCACTTTCAATACGAGCCATATCGAGTACATTATTGATAATTACCAGCAAAAGATTTCCAGACTGTTCGACCGCCCTCTGATAATGAAGCAGTTTTGAATCTGTCAGTTCTTTTTTCATCAGCTGGTTATACCCAAGTAATGCATTCATCGGTGTACGGATATAACTATACCTCATTTCCGCTATTACGTGTTCTTATTGTACCTGTAATAATGAAAAAATATTAGTTATCAACTTTGCAAGCATTCATTTCCGCAATAGGAAGCATACACATAAAAAAATAAAGATACTTTCGTTTCCACAAAAGTCATTTTCGCTTATATCCTGCCTTTAGGAATTTCCATATAAGCTGAATAAACGCTTCGTCATCAATCCTCTTTCTCAAGAGGTCAATAACTACTACAGCGAAAATTAATTATGCTTACACTTGCTGATAAGCACCTTATCTTGTCTTTTATGCAGGCTTCTATAGCCGTAATCCTTTAATATCTTTAATACGTGATAAGATTGTATTGCAGCTGCAGCTGATAACGCCGGGAAGTGTATCAATGACTGTGTGCAGGAAGTGTTCCATTTCATCACTTGATGAAGCTACGGCATGTACATGCAGCTTGTCTCTTCCTGTGACACGGTAAATCTGCGTGACGGTATCATTATTATGTAATATATCTGTCACCTGCGACAGATGGTCTGGTTTTGTCTCGATTTCAAAATAGCATGAAACAGCACCGCTGATCTTTTGAGGGTTTATTATAGTTGTATATTCTTCAATTATGCCTTTTTTCTCCAGAGCCTGAATCCGGGCTTTTACTGCCACTCTGGAAATACCGGTTTCTTTACCGATATCAGAGTAAGAAATACGTGCATTTTCTATAAGCAACTGGATGATCTTCTGATCCAGTTCATCTAAACCGTTCAGGTACATAAGTGTCCCTCCTGTAAAATAATATCCTCCGGATAGTAATTTTTCTTAAATATCATATCATTTATGTTGCTGAAAGTAAACGCTGGCTTGACATAGTAGCTGTAACTATATATAATTGTTTCGTAACGTAACTTAAAACTTGCATTTTGAATACATAAAATAAATTCCGGTGAAGGAAAGAATGAGTGAAATTATAAAGGCTGTGGAGGAATATGATAATGTCAAAAGATGAATATTTGATCACCGATACGCCTCTTAAAGCATTGACGTTTTTTGCAATGCCAATGATTTTGGGCAGTTTTTTTCAGCAAATATACAATATGGCTGACTCTATCATCGTCGGCCAATTTGTTGGCTCCTCTGCACTTGCAGCTGTCGGGGCCTGCGCAGCGCTGACCAATGTTTTTATTTGTGTGGCACTGGGGGCAGGTGTCGGTGCCGGTGTGCTCGTGAGTCGCTATTTCGGTGCCAGGGAGTATGGAAAAATGAAGACCATCGTGTCAACGTCCTTGTTTAGCTTTTTAATTCTAAGCATAATCCTTGGTGTTTTTGGCTTTTGCTTTTCCTACTCGATGATGAGGGTATTACAAACTCCCGGCGATATACTGAATGATGCAGTGTTATATCTGCGGGTCTATTTCGTGGGCTTTCCGTTTTTGTTTATGTATAACATTCTTTCCAACATGTTCACTTCCATTGGTGAATCAAAAATCCCACTGGGACTCCTGGTATTCTCGTCAATCTTAAATATTTTTATGGATCTTTGGATGGTGGCCGGACTTGGTCTCGGTGTGTTTGGTGCAGCCCTTGCGACTCTTATAGCACAGGGGATTTCTGCGGTGTTTTCACTTTTTCTTTTCCTTAGCCGGATGCGTCGATATAAAAGTCGCTTTGATTGGTTTGACAGGCAGGAGTTATATTCCATGCTTCAAATTGCTGTACCTTCGGTTCTTCAGCAGTCTACAGTGTCCATCGGTATGATGATTGTACAAGCTGTTGTAAATCCTTTCGGTACACAGGCACTTGCGGGGTATGCGGCGACGATGCGGGTAGAGAATGTTTTTTCATTGATTTTTGTATCCATTGGCAATGCGGTTTCCCCATATGTTTCCCAGAATCTTGGTGCAAAGAAAATTGAACGGATCAAAAAAGGATATCACGCTGCACTGGTGTTAGATGTATGTTTTGCAGTTCTTGCTTTTATAGTCATTGAAACATTGCATACTCAGATTTCCTCGCTATTCCTTGGTAAAGATGGAACTGTCCTAGCTTATCAGGTATCCGAGGGTTATATGAGATGGCTCGGTTACTTCTTCATCTTTATGGGAATCAAAATGGCAACCGATGGGGTTCTTCGTGGTCTTGGAATCATGCGCCCGTTCCTTATTGCAAATATGGTGAACCTGGCGATCCGCCTGTCAGTTGCTTTGATTTGTGCACCGCGTTTTGGCATTGTATTTGTCTGGCTTGCTGTACCGGCAGGTTGGTTTGCAAACTTTTTAATATCCTATGTGGCTCTTCGGAAATCATGGCCGACTGATAAATAGGTGCAATCCCGATAGCGTGAAGTAATTTACCAAGGAGGAATTTATAGTATGAACGATAAATGTGTAGTATTGAATGCAAAGAAAATGAATTTTGATGGGAAGCTGGATTTTTCCGTTTTATCTTCTGATGTTACAGTATATGATGATACAACAGAACGGCAGCTGTCAGAGCGTATTCAGGGTGCAAATATCATTGTAACAAAGGAGATGCCTGTGAGTGCAGAAATGATACAGAAATTCCCGGAATCTGTTAAACTGATCTGCGAGGCAGGTACAGGATATAATAACATTGATCTTGAAGCAGCACGAAAGAAGGGGATTACAGTCTGCAATATTCCGGCATACAGCACAGAACGTGTGGCACATACTGCGATCATGATGATATTGAATCTGAGTTCTGCAATGCAGGTACAGATGAAGATGCTGGCATGCGGAAATCATGACAATTTTACCAGAAATCTTCAGGTTCCGCATGTTGAGGTAAATGGAAAAACACTTGGTATTATAGGTGCAGGACACATTGGCAGGAAAGTTATCCAGATCGCACAGGCTTTGGATATGAACATACTTGTATATACCAGGACACCAAGAGAGGATGAGAAGGGGATCCGCTATGTATCGCTTGAGGAATTACTCAAGAATAGTGATTATGTTTCCATGCACTGTCCATTGACGGAAAGTACAAAACATATGATAAACAAAGAGTCTTTATCACTTATGAAGCCCTCAGCATTTATTATTAATACTTCAAGAGGTGCTCTTATTGATGATGCTGCTCTTATAGAAGCATTGGAAAATGGTACGATTGCAGGAGCCGGACTTGATGTTCAGGAAACTGAACCACCTGAAGAAGCCAGCCCTCTTTATACTATGGATCAAGTCCTTTTGACGCCACATATGGGATGGAAAGGACTTGAGACAAGACAGCGGTTGGTTTCTATTCTGGCGGATAATATAAAGCAGTTTATGGAAGGGAATCCGATCAATGTTGTATCAGGTCTATAGTATCTGGCAGCAAAGTGATGATATAACATTCGGGTTTGCAGAGTGAAAAAATATTCGTCTGATTTTCTTACCACATTTTATGACAACAATTTATAGTTTATACCACAGCAGGTACGGTTTCTGGAAGATTCATTTTAGACATCTCATTCTCCACATGAAACTTATCTGGAATATGACACAGGCAGAACTCGGTGTAGCTCTTGGCTGGGGCCAGGGTGCGAACCGTCTTGCCCAATACGAAACCAACTACCGGGTCCCCCGTAAAGATCTGGTAACAGAAATGGCTAAGATTCTGGACGTAAACCCACTAGCACTCCATGAACCAACTACGGTGAATGCTTCTAAGCTAATGGAAATTTTGTTCTGGATTGATGAATTTAATCCTGGAATGATTAATCTCTTTCAATTGGAGACTTATCCTAACGAAAAATCAAATTCCAGCAACGATACCTCTATACGCTACCACAATTCCGATAGTCGGCCTGCTCATCCACCTGTTGGCATATGGTTTAATTATGGGATTCTTAATAATTTTTTGAAAGAATGGACAATTAGAAAAGAAGAACTGAAATCCAGCTAGATTACCAGAGATGAATATTTTGAATGGAAAATCAACTGGCCACAGATCTGTGATGATTGCGATAAACAGGAACCGTCAAAACAGTGGAGAAATTTATATAAATAATTCAAAGACCGAAACTCTCCATCTTGCTTTGAATTTCGGTCTTCTTAAAGCTCATTCGTAACCGGTCAGTGCTTTCACAGTTGCCATAAATGTTGCTCTTTCATATGATTTCTACAAACGTCTTATAGAAATCATATGTCTTTCCGTTTTCCTGTGCACAAAGCAAAAAGCGGCTGATGATTGTACCAGTACGGTGTGATTCCTGAATACGTGATAAGTGTTCGTGCAGGTTATTAGGAAACCCCTCTGTCACTTCTTCCCTAAGCAAAAAAGTTACATAACGATTTGCCTTTTTTTGCCAAAGAATACTGGATTTTGGAAATAAAGAACTCATTTCCGCTGGTATAGTAAGCCCACGTTGTTCCTGTGGAAGTGTTTGCGTATGCTGCACCCGTGAATAAAGATATGGATTTTCAATATACTGACGCAGCTTGTCCCTTTCAATCAAGTCAAAAGATACAATGCAAGCTGTATCAATATCAGACTCTTGATATACCTGTGTTTTCAATTCCTCCAATGTCTTCAACGCCTTCATATGATAGCGTAATTTCTCCATCCGACGTGCAAGCAGTTCTTGTTGATGTTCCAATTCTAAAAGTTTCTCAGAAAATAATTTTCCATGCTGCTCAGGCGTTGCGGCATCCATTCCACGAATTTCCTTTAACTCTAACCCAAGATTTTTATAAAAAATGACATCTGAAATGGTCATTAAATCTTCAATTGCATATTCCCGATATTGATTTTCAATTTTCTTTCCGGGATGTAAAATCCCCTTCTCCTCCCAATACCTAAATGTAGATGCTGGTATATCAAAAAAACGGGCTATTTCTCCAATTTGAAATCTTTTATCCATGATTCTTCCCTTCCTGGTTTTAAAACTTACTACTATTTATCCACTATACTATTTTTCACGTTGACCTTCAAGCTACTTTAAGGTTTATACTTCCATCAAGGGAGGAAATTTTTATGGAAAATGCTTTAATTTTTGCTTCTGAAAAAGAAGTTCAATTCACAAAACTATTAAAATTTATTGTTCCGACATATCTAACATCATTATTTAACACAGTCTATACCATTATTGATGGTATTTTTGTTTCTACATATGTCGGAACCAATGCACTGGCTTCTATTAACATTGTTTATCCTATTGTAAATGTATTGACCGGAATTGCACTTGTATTTGCTACCGGCGGCAGCGCTGTCACAGCTTTGCACATTGGAGGAAACAGAAAAAAGGAAGCAGACCGCTCCTTTTCTGTCAGTTCTTTTGCAGCTATTTTGCTTGGATGCCTCGTTTCCCTGATGATTCTTACGAATCTCTCAGCAATTCTGACCATGCTCGGTGCAACCCCCGTGACAATTGCAGGGTGTAAAACATACGCACGTTGGTGGCTTTTGGCAGCTCCCGTCGTAATCGGTAAGGAACTGTTTACATATTTTATCCGAGTGGACGGTGCCCCCACATATAGCTTTATAACTGCACTGTCCGGTGGTATTTTGAATATCGTTTTGGACTATATTCTGGTCGGACAAATGCAAATGGGAATCTACGGTGCTGCACTGGCAACAATTCTTGGGCTGGTATTGTCATTTTCTATGGGAATTTATTATTTTATCCATAAACAAAAGTATCTTTCATTTACCTTGCATAACTTATCCTTGCGGGAAGCCATGCATTGTATGATAAATGGTGCATCCGAATTTGTCAATCAACTTGCTATTGCAGTTACAACCATCGTATTTAACCGCACTGCACTCTCCTTTGCCGGTGAAGACGGTGTCGCCGCAGTTTCCATCATCATGTATCTGCAGTTTTTGTTTATCGGTGTCTACTTTGGTTTTTCTATGGGCATAGCACCATCTCTGAGTTATGCGTATGGCGACCGAAAAATAAGAATTTGCCGAAAACTGGAAAGCTATGCTCATCGCTTTTTCGCAGTAGCTCCAATCGTCATTTATGCACTGACCTACTTTCTTACTCCAGTTGCTGTATCCTGTTTCGCAGATACATCCAGCCCTGTATTTCCTATTGCAGTGTCCGGAATGAGAGTTTATGGACTTGGTTTTCTATTTTCAGGAATTAATATTTTTGCTGCAATTCGAATGATGGCATATGGAAAAGGATATTTCTCCGGTCTGATCACATTTTTGCGTTCATTCCTACTATTACTTTTATTTCTGATTGTACTGCCTTTGAAATTTGGTTTGACTGGAATATGGCTCGCCGTTCCTGCGGCAGAAGCTCTAACATTACTCGTTGCTGTATGGTTTCTACGGCCGATTCATTGTTAGAATAAGACTCCTTTATAGAAGAACCACAACTTACACATGACAGTGAA
>NZ_JBWLUT010000087.1:0-19565 GCF_056504575.1 Blautia sp. CGZ-1-C1 | reverse complement strand
AGTAATGCATGGATTTATGCCTCAGAAAGTACCACTTGATTATACGGTATTTCTTGGAGGTGCAGTCGGAGGATGTGTGGCAGTCCTGAATTTCTTTTTCATGGGACTGGCAGTACAGAAGGCTGCGGCAGCGACAGATGAAGACACAGCGAGGATGAGAATTAAAGCAAGTTATTCTCAGAGAATGCTGCTCCAGATGCTGTGGGTGGTCGTTGCGATCGTTGCACCATGTTTCCATTTTGTGGCAGGAATCGTTCCGCTTTTATTTCCTGGAACAGGAATTAAAATAGCAGGAATTTTTCATAATAAGAAATAGTTGCTGTATGTGACCGGAATCAGGCGGACATCTGTGATTATAACAATTGTAGTATTCTATAAAATTGCTATAGATCAGAAAAATTTTTTATGAAGCTGCAGAGAAACGATTCGGGTAACGGACAGCAAGACGGATTACAAATATCTGTTCTATCAAGCCGGAAAACAGACCGGTAGAGACGGGAGGTGAATAAAGAGTATGGAGTTGGATATTACCGGGGCAAGGATATTCTTTACATTGCCCATCAATGTGCCTTTTCTCGGACCGTTAAGGATCAGTGAGACAATGGTAGTAAGCTGGATCGTAATGATTTTGATTACAGGACTGTGCATCTGGCTGACACATGATCTGAAAGAAGAGAATATTTCCAAGAGACAGGCGTTGGCTGAGCTTATAGTAGAGAAAGCCAATAGCTTTGTAGTTGGAAACATGGGTGAGAAATTCAGATACATGATACCTTTTGTTGCAGCGCTTTTTGCGACAAGCGTGGTTTCCAATCTGATCAGTCTTATCGGACTTCGAAGCCCTACAGCCGATCTTTCTACAGAAGCGGCATGGGCGGTTGTGGTTTTTATCATGATCACAGCACAGAAGATCAAGACCGGCGGAGTTGGTGGTTATCTGAAAGGATTTACGACCCCGATTGCAGTTATGACACCGTTTAATATTCTTTCCGAGCTGGCTACACCTGTCAGTATGGCGTGTCGTCATTTCGGAAATATCCTTTCCGGTGTAGTAATCAATGGTCTGATTTATGGGGCACTGGCAGTTGCAAGTTCTGCACTTCTGGGACTGATCCCGGGTGTAGTCGGAGATGTACTGTCAAAGATACCGATTCTTGATGTCGGTGTACCTGCGATTCTGTCAGTCTATTTCGACTGGTTTTCAGGAATCATGCAGGCGTTCATTTTCTGTATGCTGACGGTAATGTATATCGCCAATGCAGCAGAGGAGTAGCAGAGATTTCAGCAGAATAATTATAACCATATCATTGTTGGAAATGAATTGATAACAGTGGTAATCGAAAAACAGCTGAAATATAACAGATGAGATGAAAGATAGCAGGGGAAAAGCTGCAAAATATTTCTAACAGGAGGGTTTTACTATGGATTTTCAGTTACTGGCAAAAGGTATCGCATTAGCAGGTTGTGCAATTGGAGCAGGATGTTCACTGATCGCAGGTATCGGCCCTGGTATTGGTGAAGGTAACGCAGTAGCTAAGGCACTGGAAGCAATCGGACGTCAGCCTGAGTGCAAAGGCGATGTTACTTCTACTATGCTTCTTGGATGTGCAATCGCAGAGACAACCGGTATCTACGGTTTCGTAACCGGTCTGTTACTTATCTTCGTTGCACCTGGTATGTTCATGAACTTCCTGAGCTGATAAGAAAGCGCAGATGCCGGATATGACAGATGAGAGGCATCTGATTGGAACTTGTGGAGATTTCCGGCAACAGCTGGATGAATCCGCATAAGTATAGACAGGAGGTTACAAACATGCAGGTACAGGAATTAGTTGGAATTGTGCCGTGGAATTTTATAGCGACGATTTGCAACCTTTTTATTCAGGTATATCTGATCAAACGTTTCCTCTTCAAGCCGATCAACGAGATGCTGGACAAGCGTAAGGCGAAAGCAGATGCTGAGATTCAGGATGCGGTGAAGGCAAAAGAAGAAGCCCAGGCAATGAAAGAAGAATATGAGAAGAATATGCAGGAAGCTAAGAATAAAGCAAACGACATTGTGATGACAGCTCAGAAAACAGCTGCGATCCAGAGTGAAGAGATGATTAAAGAAGCTTCCAGTCAGGTAACTGCCATGAAAGAAAAGGCAGAGAAAGACATTGCCCAGGAGAAACGTAAAGCAGTCAACGAGATCAAAGAAGAGATTGGCGGTATGGCTGTTGAGATTGCCGGAAAAGTGATCGAGCGCGAAATTAATGAAGAAGATCATACAAAACTGATTGATGAGTTTATTGAGAATGTAGGTGAGGCATCATGACAAAAACTGCCAGAGTGTACGGCGGCAGCCTGTATGACCTTGCCGCTGAGGAGAAACTCGATGGACAGATCATGGAGCAGATGATCGCGGTCAGACAGATTTTTCGAGAAAATCCGGGATATCTGAAATTGCTGGGAGAACCGGCAATTCCTGAGGAAGAGAGACTTAAGATGATCGAAGAGGCTTTCGGAGGACAGGCAGAGAAGATATCTGGTGAATTTCCTGAAATTATTGTGTGAACGCAAGATTCTGAGAGAATTTGCCGGATGCTGCGAAGAGTTCATCAGACGCTACAACAGTGCACATGGAATCGCAGAAGCGGTAGTGACGAGTGCAGTGAAGCTCAGTGAAACTCAGATGGAGGCTCTGAAAGCGAAGCTTGAGAAAATAAGCGGAAAGCAGGTGTATCTGGTACAGAAGACCGATACATCCGTAATCGCCGGACTTCGTGTGGAACTGGAAGGCGTGCAGCTTGACGGTACAGTGCAGAGTCGTATTTCCGGTATTTCAAAGAAACTGAATGAAATGGTAATGTGAGAAGATATCAGGATTGCAGGTTAAGAAGTCATTTCGTGCGGACACGAATGATTTTAGTATGCTGGTCCTGGAATCGAAAATAAAAGAATATAAAAGGATGGAATGGAAACATGCAATTAAAACCTGAGGAAATCTCCAAGGTCATCCGAAGCCAGATAAAATATTACGAAAATGCCATTCAACAGAACGAGACAGGTACGATCCTTATGGTCGGTGATGGAATCGCCAGAGCCAGCGGACTGGTAAATTGTATGTCAGGAGAGCTTCTGGAATTTGAGGACGGAAGTTTCGGTATGGCACAGAACCTGGAGGAGAACAGTGTCTCCATCGTAATCTTTGGTTCAGATGAGAACATTGGTGAGGGTCAGACCGTAAAGCGTACAGGCAAGGTCGTGTCTGTACCGGTAGGCGACGCCATGGTTGGACGTGTTGTAAATGCACTGGGACAGCCAATTGACGGAGCAGGCCCTATTGATACAAAAGAATTCCGGCCGATTGAGAGTAAGGCACCTGGAATCTGTGAGAGAAGGTCTGTATATCAGCCTCTCCAGACAGGTATCAAAGCCATCGACTCCATGATCCCTATCGGACGTGGACAGCGTGAACTTATCATTGGTGACCGTCAGACCGGTAAAACAACGATTGCTACAGATACCATCATTAACCAGAAGGGAAAAGATGTGATCTGTATCTATGTAGCCATCGGACAGAAACGTTCCACAGTAGCTACATTAGTAGAGAACCTGACAAGAAATGGCGCGATGGATTACACCATCGTCGTAGCTGCTACAGCATCTGAGTCAAGCCCGCTGCAGTATATCGCACCGTATTCCGGCTGTGCAATGGGCGAGTACTTTATGAATAAGGGAAAAGACGTGCTGATCATTTATGATGATCTGAGTAAGCATGCGGTTGCATATCGCGCACTTTCCCTGCTGATCCGTCGTCCACCTGGACGTGAAGCTTACCCGGGTGATGTTTTCTATCTGCATTCCAGACTTCTGGAACGTGCAGCGAAGCTGGACGATGAACATGGCGGTGGCTCCATGACAGCACTGCCGATCATTGAGACACAGGCAGGTGATGTATCTGCTTATATTCCTACTAACGTTATTTCTATTACAGACGGACAGATCTTCCTGGAGACAGAGTTATTCCATTCAGGAATCATGCCTGCTGTAAACCCGGGTATCTCCGTATCACGAGTTGGTGGTGATGCGCAGATCAAGGCAATGAAGAAGGTAGCAGGAACACTGAAACTGATTTATTCCCAGTACCGTGAGCTGCAGAGCTTCGCACAGTTTGGTTCTGATCTGGATGCTGATACGAAGGCGCGTCTGGAACAGGGTGCACGTATCGTGGAAGTTTTGAAACAGAACCAGAATGCACCGGTTCCTGTAGAGAAACAGGTAGCGATTCTTTATGCGGTCACCAAGGGTGTTCTGGAAGCAGTTAAAGTTGAAGATGTAAGTGTATATGAATCAGGATTATATACGTATCTGGATACAGATGCAGCAGGCGTGGAAGTGATGCAGGAAATCCGCACAACAGGTAAACTAGAGCAGGAAACAGAGCAGAAACTACGCAGTGTGCTGGATGCGTACACAGAGAATTTCCTGAATACAAGACCTGAGAAATAAAGTGATTAGGAGGGTATCGTATGGCTTCGAATATGAAAGCGGTAAAGCTGCGTATCAAGAGTGTACAGAGTACTATGCAGATTACCAAGGCCATGGAGCTTGTAGCATCCTCCAAACTGCGTAAGGCAAAGGAACGTGCAGAGGTATGCCGTCCGTACTTTACAGAACTTCATGAGACATTGAAAGAGATTGCAAGAGAGAATACAGATTTCTCATCTGTTTATGCGAAAGAGTCCTCCAACAATAAAACCTGCTATGTAGTGATCGCGGGTGACAGAGGACTGGCAGGCGGATACAATGCAAATCTTTTCAAGTGTCTGGAGGCTTCGGCAGAAGGTAAGGACTACATGGTTCTGCCGGTTGGAAAGAAAGCAGTGGAATATCTCCGTCAGAGAGGGATAGAAGCTCTGACAGAACAGTTTGCAGAGGCAGGAAGTATTTCTGTAGCGGACTGTTTTGAAATGGCAAATATGCTCTGCACGGAATTTCGCAAAGGAACCTTTGGCCATATTGAATTATGCTATACTGTCTTTAATTCCATGCTTTCCCAGCAGCCGGAGGTATTTTCCATGCTTCCTATGGCTGATATCAGAGAGGAAAGCGGCGGTAAGATAGAGACGAAGAATCTGATTCTCTATGAACCGGACGGAGAGACAGTATTTGATGCCATTGTTCCGGAATATCTGGCAGGACTGGTTTATGGTGGTATCTGCGAAAGTACCGCAAGTGAACTGGCAGCCAGACGTATGGCTATGGACGCAGCCACAAGTAATGCGGAAGAGATGATTGATCAGCTCAATCTGTATTACAACAGGGCACGTCAGGCAAGCATCACGCAGGAAATCACGGAGATTGTTGCAGGTGCGGAAGGTCTTTAAAATCTAAATATAATGAGCTGTCCGGTAACTGCCAAGAGGTACCGAACAGCTAAGATATAATTTCCAATAGATAGGAGATTACAAACATGAGTGAAAAACACATTGGCGAGGTAGTGCAGGTTATTGGTCCGGTTCTGGACATCCGCTTTGCGCACGATGAGCTGCCACCTCTTCTCAATGCCATAGAGATTGATAATGATGGCGCAAAGCTGGTTGCCGAGGTTGCACAGCAGGTTGGTGATGATGTGGTAAGATGTATTGCCATGAATTCTACTGACGGTCTGGTGCGCGGTGCCAAAGCTCTGGATACAGGCGGTCCAATTTCCGTTCCTGTAGGTGAGGAATGCCTGGGACGAGTATTTAACCTTCTGGGTGACCCGGTAGATAATCTTCCGGCACCGGAGGCAAAGGAACGCTGGTCTATCCATCGTCAGGCTCCTTCTTATGAAGAACAGATGCCTGCAACAGAGATCTTGGAGACAGGAATCAAGGTCGTTGACCTGATCTGCCCTTATGCAAAGGGTGGTAAGATTGGTCTTTTCGGTGGTGCTGGTGTAGGAAAAACAGTTCTGATCATGGAGCTGATCCACAACGTAGCAACTGCTCACGGCGGACTTTCCGTATTTACAGGTGTAGGAGAGCGTACGCGTGAAGGAAATGACCTTTATAATGAAATGAAAGAAAGTGGAGTTATCGATAAAACTGCTCTGGTTTATGGTCAGATGAATGAGCCGCCTGGAGCACGTATGAGAGTCGGACTTTCCGGACTTACAATGGCGGAATACTTCCGTGATGAGAAGAACCAGGATGTGCTCCTCTTTATTGACAATATTTTCCGTTTTACACAGGCAGGTTCCGAGGTGTCTGCGCTTCTGGGACGTATGCCTTCAGCCGTAGGTTATCAGCCTACACTGGCAACTGAAATGGGTAATCTGCAGGAACGAATTACTTCCACAAGAAAGGGTTCCATCACATCTGTACAGGCTGTATATGTGCCTGCCGATGACCTGACTGACCCGGCTCCTGCAACTACATTCTCACATCTGGATGCAACAACTGTACTTTCCCGTGAGATCTCCAGCCAGGGTATTTATCCGGCCGTTGATCCTCTGGATTCCACAAGTCGTATCCTTTCTCCTGAAATCGTAGGAACAGAGCATTATGAGATTGCCAGATCAGTGCAGAGGGTTCTTCAGCGTTACAAAGAGCTTCAGGACATCATTGCCATCATGGGTATGGATGAGTTGTCAGAGGAAGATAAACGTACTGTAAGCCGTGCACGTAAGGTTCAGAGATTTCTGTCACAGAGTTTCTCTGTAGCAGAACAGTTTACAGGTATGCCTGGCAAATATGTTCCGCTGAAGGAGACACTGAGAGGATTCAGGATGATCCTGAACGGTGAGTGTGATGACATTCCTGAGAGTTATTTCCTGTTTGTGGGAACCATCGATGAAGTGTTTGAAAAAGCCAAGAATCAGTAAAGGGGGAAATGTCCTATGAGTACTTTCCCGTTGAGAATCGGAACACCGGACGGACTGCTCTTTGAAGGTAATGTGGAGCGTGTGATCTGCAGAACTGTCAGCGGTGATCTGGCTATCCTTGCCAGACACTGTAATTACTGTACTGCCCTTGGAATGGGCGAAGCAAGTGTGGTAATGGAAGACGGCAGCAGACGGACCGCAGCCTGTATTGGCGGAATGCTTTCTGTTATGAACGGAAAGTGCCGTGTCCTTGCAACTACCTGGGAGTGGAAAGAGGATATTGATGAGCAGCGTGCACAGGAAGCTAAGAAAAGAGCGGAGGAGATGATCGCAAAAGGTGGTTTGACTGATCATGATTATAAGATTGTGGAGGCTAAGCTGCAGAGGGCGTTGGTGCGTTTGAGTGTGAAGAGTTGAGAAAATAGGAGTTATTGAAAGACTGACAGGAAATCCGGGAGGGGAGACTGTCGGTCTTTTTTTGCTTGTAATATGTTTTTTTGGGGGGGATATAGTGGGAAGAATCTGAGGGAGGGATTTGAAGGAGGGACGCATAGAAAAATAATTTATTTCATGTGCGGTTTCGGACATTAAGATATTCTAAGCTGCTAAAAATCTGCTAAATGCATGAGAAAAATGCCACAAACTCGCTTCGCTCAGACAGTGTGTCATTTTTCTCATAACGCAGATTTTGACCAGCTAAGAATATCTAAATATCCTGCAAATGCACATGAAATAAATTATTTTTCTATGCTGGTGGTTGGCTCTTTCAAATACACTTTAAGCGAAGCAGGTAAGTCCCCTGCGGAGGTTGCGAAAAACAATAAGCAGTGAGTGGGGACTTGCTTGTATCAGGTGTAGTAAGTTTGAAGTGACTTGACTAAGTAAATTAAAATGGAAATAGGGCTGATAGTGTGATATGATTTGAATGGCAAAAGATATTTTAATATAAAAAATCAATATGAAAATAGTTAAAGTTTTTCAGTTTGTGTAGCTGAGAAAAATGAGCGGAGGTGTATTTGTTGAAGGAAAGTACATATCAAACACCTTGTGGAAAGATTCATTATTGGTCAAGTATTCTGAGTTTGGATACAACGACGCTTATATTTCTTCCAGGGCTGACTGCTGATCATAGATTGTTTGATAAGCAGGTTGAGTACTTCGAAGGAAAATATAATATTATTGTATGGGATGCACCGGCTCATGCATCCTCCTGGCCGTTCCGGTTTGATTTTGACCTGTTTGATAAGGCAAAATGGCTGAATGGGATTCTTGAAAAAGAAGAAATCATAAAACCAATTATAATAGGTCAATCAATGGGAGGATATGTAGGACAGGCTTATGCACAATTGTATCCCGCTCAGCTGGCAGGTTTTATTTCCATTGATTCTGCACCATTGCAGAGAAACTATGTGACTGCAGTGGAAATCTGGCTTCTAAAAAGAATGGAACCAATATATGCACATTATCCATGGAAGTTGCTTTTGAAATCCGGAACTGAGGGAGTTGCAACTTCCAGTTATGGCAGAAACCTGATGCGGGAAATGATGCTGGTCTATGATGGTAATCAGCATCGTTATGCACAAATTGCCGGGAATGGATTTCGTATTCTGGCAGAGGCAATGGAAAAGGATCTGCCATATGAAATCAAATGTCCTTCCTTGTTAATATGTGGCACAAAGGATCATGCTGGCTCATGTATAAGGTATAATAGAGCATGGCATCAAAAAACGAAAATTCCTTTAAAATGGATTGAAGGAGCCGGCCATAATTCTAATACAGATAAACCGGAGATGATAAATAGTTTGATAGAAGAATTCCTTTCAAATATTTTATGACAGGCAACTCAAAGTCATTTGAATTGAAAAATCGAAATTTATAAAGGAGAATATTAATGAAATTATTTTTATGTTCGCACTTTTCAAGTGTAGGAAGTCTGATAAAGGAAGAAATTGAAAATAAGAAAGTCGCATTTATTCCAACAGCTTCACTGCGTGAAGGCTACATCGGTTATGTCGGCTCGGCTCGAAAATTATTCAAAAAGTTGGGAGCAATCGTAACTGAAATTGATATTTCAACGGAGGCTTATTCAACGATACAGTCTGTTTTTGAAGAAGCAGATGTGATATATTTTACTGGCGGAAATTCTTTCTTTCTTATGGACCAGCTCCGTAAAACGGGAACTGATGGGCTACTGAAAAAGGAATTGGCAAATGGAAAATTGATGATCGGCGAGTCGGCAGGCGCAATTATATGCGCTCCAAGCATCCAATATATCGAGCAAATGGATGAAAAGCCAGAGGACTACTCACAAGAAGATGATGCAGGGCTTGATTTGATTGATTTCTATGTTCTTCCGCATTATCTTACAGCACCATTTAAGAAAGTTACTGAGAAAATAATGACTGAGTTTTCGGATTTGAATCTATGCCCGATTAACAACCGTCAGGGAATGTGTAATTGATGGTGAAGGTTCAAAGGTTATTTGCAAAGACTAATTTGAAAATTCCAGTTGATATTCCACTTATTTTAGGAAATTTAATAACTATTATATTTGATTATCAAATTCTTCGCAAACCCTTGAAAACACTAAGTTTGTAGCAAGTGTACTTTCCCTTACTCTTTCCCTTGTGTTACATTCTCCCATTAGCTTTCATGAACCTTAATATGGGAAAAATTAAGGGAAAGAAAATTTCATAACACAGTATAACATATAACAATAACAACATGGTGAACTGATTGAAATGTTTTCGATATTTAACTCTATAACTGATTATTAAAAAAATGGAGATAAGATACGATGAGAACAATATTTGCAGAATACAATCCACACAGAAACAGCATTGATGTTTATACCAATGCCGGTTATATGCTCCGCATTGACTGTTGGGAAGCTGAGAAGAACTTAAAAACCACTCCTGGATCAGACTGCGCATTAAATACACTTGCTATTGATGAGCCACTTGAATATGCACGATTATATCTTGATGGTAATATGCAAATGTGGGTAGATGCAGAAGATTCTTTGGAATTGTAAACCACAAGTAGCCTGTATGCTTTATTTTACATACAGGCTACTTAATCAAAATCACCATAATTGATCAAGCAAGTTTTTTTAATATACCTCGGAGTCATTTTCGTTCGATCTTTCATCGCTAATAAAATTTCTCTGAAGTGATAGCAGATAACAGATTGGCAGGTTTTTCTAAAAAATAATCTGCTTTTATGTGCTTATTATGACTGCCCCATACTGCTAAAGCAAAATCAATTCCCGCATTTTCCGCACATTTACTGTCATATTTGCTATCTCCGATATAAAGTACTTTCCTATGGTCTGTTTTTGATAATTCCACATATTTCAAAATCGGTGCGGCATTGGGTTTATGTTCCTGTGTATCGTCTGCACATATGATTGTTTTGAAATAATGACTGATACCAAACGGACAAAAATCATGTGTAAATTCTTCCCTTGTCTTTGATGTGACAATCCCCATTTCATAATCCAGACTTAGAAGATTTTTCAATAATTCAACGATTCCGTCAAATACTTTAATGTTATTTGTATAGTTACGCATATTTTTATCCCATAATTCTATCGCATAGGAAGTGTCTTTTATCGCAAGTTTTTTCAAAGCGTCTGTTCCTGTAATCCCTAACGCAAATCTTAGTTCAGAACATGGTATCTCTCTCCCGGACAATCCCTTTATAGTTTCCTGTAAAGAATGTAATACAGCATATTCCGTATCAATCAGAGTGCCGTCAATGTCAAAAACGATATGCTTATACTTCATGATGCCACCTTTCCCTGTCTGTATCAAAATAACGTATCACCCTGCATGGATTTCCTACTGCAACACAATTAGGCGGGATAGGGCGGGTAACTACACTTCCAGCCCCTATCACGCTGTTTTTTCCTATAGTGACTCCGGGCAGAAGAATACAGCCGCCGCCAATCCAGACATTACTTTCTATTTCTATCGGACGTGCATAGGTTCTAAAAAATGTTGTCTGACGTTCCCTCCAATCCGGCACAAACCTTTCCTGTGGTAAGACAGGGTGTGAAGATGTATAAATCTGCACATTTGACGCAATCAATACCCTGTCGCCAATTCGGATAGTTTTGTTATCCACAAAGGTACAATTCATATTGACGATCACATCATTTCCCAAAAAAATATTTTTTCCATAGTCGCAATGAAAAGGCGTGTCGATTGCCACATTTTCCCCTATTCCGCCCAACAGCTCCCGAAGAATGGAAGTGCGTTTTTCTGTATCTCTATAATCAGAAAAATAATATTTCCGTGTTAATTCCCTTGTGCGGGCAATCTGCTTTAACGTATCGCTGTCCGCTGTTTCCAAAAAATCACTGGATTCGTAATACACAATATCCCCCCTTAACGAAAACTGTTTTCCATAACGCCCGGAAGCAGGGCATAGATAGAACAGCCAATCTGATCCTCAAACCGTTCTTTAATCTCTAAAATCTTTTTCCATCTGTCTATTGTCGCTGGGTGAACGCCGTATCGCATTGTCACGTCTACAAATCTCTTTTCCAAAAGACAGAACCCCGAAGGCATAGCCAATGCGTCACATAACTGTACAAGACGGTCATAATCATCATATACCGCATTTGCAACAAATTCTTTCATAAACAGGTAATCCTCATCACTGACATCAAACTCTCCGATAGATGTGGCAATATCCTGTATCATAAATGCGTGGGATATACATATTTGTGCGGCTTTTCCCCACCCACGCTCCATACAGTAACGATAGCCGTCTATCAGATGCCTTTCCGAACTCACTCCGGCATAACGTCCAATATCGTGTAACAGCCCGAAAATATACGCCTGTTCAGAAGATAAATCTTTACAGTGTGACGCAATGTTTTTACAGGCTTCGGCTACATACCGGGAATGTTCTGCCCATGCTCCCGGATTGGATTCTGCCGCTTCCCTTAATGCCAGTTCTGCGGTCTGAATGTTCAACTCCATTTTTAACTCCTTTCAAAAGGGCGGGGCTGGAAGATAAACTGTCCAGCCCCTTTATGATGAAATATTTACAGATAAATCAGCAATCCCCGGCATAGTACGAAACAATGTTCATATAGTCCGTTGGATTCGGAACTTCGAAACAAAGCCGCAAACAGTTTTTGTTTTGGGAGTATTGCCGCCACAAACTGCCCTGTATCTTTTTCTTCTTCCCCATCGATGTTTTGTTTTTTCACCATCCGGGCACAGCATGTTTACTTTGCCGGAACAGCTATTGACCGTATCTAAAAAATTTTTCATGTTCAGAATGTTCAGTTTTACCACTTTGCACTCACCTCCTGTAAATGACGGATTTACTTTACAGGTATCATTATAATGCAAAAGGTAATAGAAAAAATATTTCTTTTCTGCCCTTATCTATCACTATTCTGCCATTTTCTCCGATATTCTGTGGGTGAACAATGTGTGTATTCTCGAAAAACCTTTCCAAAATAACTGCTACTCCCCAAACCGCACTCATGGCTGATAACGGTAACTGCTTCCTGCCCCTTTGCTAGCATCTGACAGGCAGCTTGCAGACGGTAAGCCTTTATATACTCTACGGGTGTCATGTGCAGACAGTCATGGAACACTCTATAACACTCCCTTTCGCTTAGGTATGCTGCTGCCGCAAGTTCCGGGATAGAGATTTTCTCTCTGTAATGTTCGTGAATATATATCATCATCAGCTTTATTTTATCGTTGCTTTTATTATGTTCCCCCTTTTTTTCACGCATAGGACGGGATAGTTCAAAAAGCATGAGCCATATTTCTGTTAGGGTTTCCCGCAGTTTTATTTCATATCCAAATTCATCACTGGATAAACGAAATGAAGCGGCAAGCAGTTTCAAAATCCTTTCTTCTTCTGCATTGCCTGGAAAAAGCGGAATTACCTCAATCTGTGGGGCTGTTATGATAGGCGCAATATATTTTTGTTCAATCCTGCTTCCCTGTTCCCCGGCAAGTAGGGAAACATCGAAAATATGAAGTAGCTGTATATTCTTTTCTTTCTGCGATATTGCTTTTGTCATATGGAGTACATTGGAATTTACTATGCCGCCGCTTCCAGCCGGAAACAACAGTTTTCCTCCCGGCGTATCATATTCAATGCTACCACTTTCCATATAAAAAAGTTCCACTGTCTTGTGCCAGTGCCACGGTACATAATGTCCGATATACTTGTCAAGTTCTGCCCTTGAAGCGATATAGGGAAAATCTTTTTCAAAACCGGGAAGCAGTTCTTCCTTGCTTCCAGTATAAAATTCAATGCTATGGATATTTTTCATGTCTGTTCACCTGCACATCTGCGATTTTGTATCTGCTTTATGGATTAAATATACTAGAATAGCTCGGTAATTGTCAATCAATCAAAACAGATTCATTTGGAAGATTATAAAAAATAGTGTTAAAAATCAAAGAACAGTTTTCACAGACTCTAAAAATCTGGATAACTAAAAATAAGTATATTTGTTTTGTGAAAAACAGGCAGTTTTACCTGCCCATTTTACTTTAAAAATATCCTCGTTTTTCTCGCCAGTTTTTCACATAACATCGGATTCCGATATAAACCGCATGTACCAGAAGTAGCAACATAATGAGGTTTATCGGAATAATTGATTTTATCCATTTTCCGAAATAGATTATGATAGCTGTACTCATTATCACCACCATGATGCTGATAATATCCCAGCAATATTTCCGGTAGATTTTCCCCACCTGATAGCCAGTCCCGATTATCAGCAATCCCGTTATGATAAATAAAATTCCCATAACAATACTTACAATCAGCCAGTACACAATCCCTGAAATGATACTATTTGAGATTCCACTGCTTAACTGTCCGAAAGAATCTGCACCTGCAACAAATTTTTGAAACAGGCTTAAGATTCCTTTAGCAAACATACTGAAAAAGCTAATACAGTCACTAAAGAAAACTGGAGAAAGGATAGCAGTGAATAGTGTAATGGCTATACTGTACCATGCCAGCAGAAACAGGATACTTTCATAACCAGCCGTCATATTTTTATATTTTTTCTCTAACTGAATTTTACGGTTATCGCATTTTTCTTTTGCTTTTTGGTAAGCAGTGCGGTCACAGTTATCGCATTTCTCATAGGGCACTTTTTTCTCAACAGCTACCTCTGTTGTCTTTTGGTGTGTCTGTGCATAGCGTTTTGCCTGTTCCGCTTTTTCATACCTAAATTTCCATGCCACGACTTCTGCGTCGGCTCTTTTCCTGCTGTCTGTCTCGTTGGCTAATTGTTCTTCTATTTTCCTTAATCTTGTCCGCAATGCTTCGATATTCTCGACTCTGTTTTCGCTGTTCAATTTCTCGTTCAAGGTCAGCAATCTGTTTAGCTGCCTGTTCAGTTCCATAATCATCTGGTCTTTCTGATCCAGTTCGTCCTGCATCTGTTCTGTCATCTGTAGAAGTTCTTCCACTTGACCGACGTTCTCTAAGTTTACGCATTCTCGCATCTATATCCCTCACTTTCTCTATCTGCTGTTTAAGGTCAGTAATTCTCTGCTCTGTTTCAGCAATAAGCTGTTCTCGTTGTTCAGCTTCTGCGTTAATTCCTGCCATTGCTGATTCTCGGTTTCCAACTGTTCGATTCTGTTTTTCTGCTGTTCGATCTGGGAAAGCAGTTCTTCTGTATCTGGCAAAAGATTCAGCAGTCCGGATAACTCGCTGTTTAATATCTGCAAACTCTGGTTCTGCTCCTGAAAGGACAGAAGCTGTCTGTCTTTTTCCTGTAATTCCTGTACCATCTCTGCCATAAGGTTCTGCTGTTCCTCGATCTGGTTTATCATTGATTCCATCATGGGAATGACTTCCCGGCTTTCTTCTAATGTCATTTAATCGCTCCTTCCATAATGATAATGCACCTGATACTTTTCCAAAGGTGTCCAGTATCTTTTGCAATAACGTGTTTTGCTGTTTTATGATTTGATTTTCCGCTACTTTCCACGAACCTTTTATTTCCTGCCCGGCAAGAAATTTTTGTTCAATCTTTCTTGCGTCAGCACCTTCATGGATGGTAGGAATCTGGAGTTTTCCCTGTTTTTCATAAGAACGGTGATCAACCTGATTATGCAAAGGAAGATGTTCATTACACACCTTTGCCCACTCACTCCGCCACAGCTCACAATTTTTGGGATTGTTCCATCCAGTAGCATCGGTCAGCACCCGTTTCCATTGCAGGCGGTTTCTTGCACCAATCTTCTGGATTCCGTTTTCGTCTAATACAGGGATACGGATTCCATGACGGTCAGGGTTTTTCTTATCCTGCCACCAGTCCGGGTGGGATTCGTCAATCACGATATTTCCGCTTTTATCTCTGACAAAATCCCAATCCTTGACTTCTTTCTTTCCCCAAGAATGGTCCGGGTTAAAAGGTCGCATCGTCAGAAGCAGGTGGACATGGGGGTTGCCATCCCCTTTGTCGTGGATACTCCAATCAGCACACATTCCCTTATCCACAAATGTTTTTTGGATATAGTCGGATGTATATTGAATCTGTTCCTGTCTGCTCCATTCTTTTGGGAGGGCAAATTCAAATGACCTGCCAAGTTGGGCATCCGCACTTTTTTCAATCTTCAATACCTCATTCCATAATCTTTGTTTCTGAAATGTGATTTTGAATTTTTCTAAAGCAGCTTCTTTATCTTCTGACCTTTTGTAGCGGACAGATTTTTGAAAGCGTTTTATATTTTCTTCTGGTACTATCTGCCATTCAGGAGGTGCGTTTTCACACATCATCAGACTGGTGTAGACCACTTCTTTTTTAGAAGTGTAATAACTGATTCTCCCGGTTTCCTCGTTTTTCATCACATCCCCATTGAGATATGCGGAAGCGGAGATAACAGATTTCCCTTTACTTCGTCCGACTATTTTGATTGTGTAATGAAAAATCGCCATATCTGGATTCCTCCTTTCTGCACATCCGGTATAGATTTCCGGCAACATTGCTTTCGATTTTAGAAAAAGCAGCATTGCCAGAACGCCCTCTGCGTAAGAGTGCCCTGCGCATAGCAGCCTGCATGGAATGCGCCTCTCTGGCGAAGAGTGCCTCCTGTGGCATGAGCAGGTCTGGCTGAAAGCCCCGCCGACGGAACGAGCCCGGCAAGCGTGAGCGCAGACCGGTTGCCACTTGTGGCAAACTTATTGGGACGACCTCTGGTTGTCCATAAGTGCGCCTTTCATGAAAAAGCAATGAAGGGAATGAAAAACTCATCCCATCCGCCATTACACTTCCTCCATATCGGTATTTGTTTCTTTCTGCATTGCCTTTGAGAAAAATTTCCCATTGGCTTCCTGCTTTTTCAGAAAACCAATCAGCTTTGGGATGTCTTCCTCCTCAATAGTCGCACCAAGAACGGATTCCACCGCACCGCCAACCTGACAGAGCCTATGGGTTCGTTTTTTACTTTCTTCGGCTTTCTTTCGTTTTAGAAGTTCTTTCTTCTGTGCTGCATATCGTTTTGCTTTTTCAAGGCTTTCCTGTTCCTTCTTTTCCATTTCAAGCATTCGTTCTTCATAACTTTTTGTTGATTTTGCCATTCTTACATTCTCCTTTCCTTCACAAACATAAGTTCTCGGTTGCGTATCAGAAGAAGCACATGGTATAATCTTCTTGCGTGTAGGTATATCATGGCTTCGGTCTGATAGAACCTTTGGCGGTTTCTTCGGAAGCCGCCTTTTTAATTTGCCGCAGTTCTTGTTACGGCTTTTACATTTCCTCTATCCCTCAAATCACGACCTTCATTCGCTTCCATAAACATTTCCAGAATATCGGTTTTAATCAGGACTTTGCGACCAACCTTTAATACTGGAAGTTTCTTCCATTCTACAAGCTGTCTTAAGGTATTTCTGCCGATTCCCGTATAGTCAGCAGCTTCTTCGATGGATAATGCAATTTTTCTTTGCGTCATATAATCACCTCCTTATAAATTGCATTATGCAATTCTTGTGATGTAAGTATATCCTTTTTATATCTTTTTGCCAAGCGTTACGAAATATCAAAAACAAACTTTATGTTGCATATTGCAATTTTGGAAAAACAATGCTATAATTCATACATACCGAAAAAGGAGGCAGTCAGCATGAAAGATAAAGAACTACGCAAGCTGATAGGCAGCAGAGTAAAACAGCGCCGTCTGGAATTGAATCTGACACAGCCTTATGTCGCAGAAAAGATGGGGGTTACCGCTTCTACAATCCTGCGTTATGAGAATGGTTCGATTGACAATACGAAAAAAATGGTGCTGGAAGGTCTTTCGGAAGCACTCCATGTATCTGTGGAATGGCTCAAAGGGGAAACAGATGAATATGAAACCGACATTACGGATAAGAGAGAGTTACAGATTCGTGATGCGATGGGAGATATTCTGGAACAGTTACCGCTTGCCCTTACCAAAGAAGAAGATGCTTTTTCAAAAGATTTATTACTGCTGATGTTAAAACAATATGGTCTGTTTTTGGATTCCTTCCAGTTCGCCTGCAAAAATTTCAAGGGGAATGCTGGTCAGACGGATATTGCCAAAACAATAGGGTTTGAATCGAATGAGGAATATAATGAGATTATGTTCTTAAGGGAAATCACTCCTACCATCAATGCTCTTAATGAGATGGCAGACGTTGTAAGGCTCTATTCCAAGAAACCAAAAACAGCAGAACAAAGGCTTGCAAATCTTTTATCAGAAGTCTTATACGAAGATTCCGAATCGGTATAGTAAGACAACCGGAGTTATGATATACTTACACGCACGAAGCATTTCATCAGTTCCGATTGTCTAATATCGAAAGGAGATATACGATTATGGCAAAAGGATCTGTAAGAAAAAAAGGAAAGAAATGGTACTACCGCTTCTATGTAGGACACTACTGAAAAAGTGGTCGTAAAATCATATATCTGATATAATTAAGGTATCATAATTGTCGGAGGTTGAAATGTTATCATCCCAACTTAAACTTAGCCTTAGTTATTATTCAGATTTATATGACATGATTGTACCAAAAGATCATATTCTAAGAAAAATCAGGGAATTGGTCGATTTTTCTTTTATATATGATGAATTAAAAAATAAATATTGCCTTGATAATGGACGTAATGCAAAAAAACCTATATTGCTATTTAAATATCTGCTTTTAAAATATCTTTATAACCTTTCTGATAATGGTGTTGTTGAAAGATCACGATATGATATGTCTTTTAAATATTTTCTGGAATTAACGCCAGAAGAAGAGGTTATCCATCCTAGTCTTTTAACCAAATTCAGAAAGCAGCGTTTAAAAGATGAAAATATACTTGATCTGCTCATAAATAAAAGTGTAGAACTTGCCATAAATCAAGGTGTTTTAAAAAGCAATACTATAATTGTTGACTCAACTCATACAGAAGCCCGTTATCATAAAACTACTCAGAGAGAAATGTTGAAAAAAGCCTCTACTTCTTTAAAAGCAGCTTTAAAAGATTCTGATAAAGACATTTATCTGCCAGATGAACCTGAAAAACGAGCTTCTTTAGATGAGTATAATGAATACTGTCATGAATTATTAAACACAGTTCAGGAAAGTCCGTATTCAGAACTGCCAACGATTAAAGAAGAATCTTCTATGTTATCCGAAATTTTGGATAATCAGATTGATTGTTATGATCAATCCATTGACCCGGATGCCCGGATTGGCCATAAAACGGTCAATTCTTCTTTTTACGGATACAAAACTCATTTGGCCATGACAGATGAACGGATTATCACAGCAGCAACAATCACATCCGGCGAAGCATTTGATGGTCAGGAACTTCCAGTACTGGTTCAAAAAAGTAAAGCAGCAGGTGCAACCGCTAATGAAGTAATAGCAGATACCGCATATTCCACACTGGAAAATTTAAAAGATGCACAAAGCAATAACTATAAATTAATTTCAAAGCTTAACCCGAGCATCATAAAAGGGACTCGTTCAGAGGGCGGCTTTATCTTTAATAAAGATGCGGATACCATGCAGTGCCCAGCGGGGCATTTGGCTATAAAATATCGAATTGACAAACGTAGTAATCAGAAAAAGAATACACGTATCAAATATTTTTTCGATATTAATAAATGCCATGTCTGTCCTTATCGTAATGGCTGCTATAAAGAAAATGCAAAAACCAAAACGTATAGTATCACTATTAAATCGGATTATCATAAAAATCAAGAAGCGTTTCAAAAAACACAATATTTCAAGGAACGTTTCAAAACCCGCTATATGATAGAGGCAAAAAATAGTGAATTAAAAAATATACACGGATATAGTCGTTGTGATGCTGCTGGACTATCAAACATGCAACTTCAAGGAGCAGTATCAATATTTGCAGTCAATTTAAAACGAATTTTAAAACTAAAGGGAGAAGTCTGCCCAAATGAGGAAGAATAGGAAAATTCATCTCTCAAAAGGGTAGATTTTGCATCCCTCAAAACACTATTTTAGCAATATTTTATTATCAAGGAACATTTTTGCACATATTTGACGCCCTGTGATACTAAACTTACCACTTTTTCAGTGGCGTCCTATCAGGTGGTGAGATGAATTGCACATCTCGAGCATATCTGCTCAAAAAATCCCTAAAGAATCGCAAGAAACACTTGTTCTCCGATACACTAAATGTAGTATACTGAAAAAAGAACAATATGCTCTTGGGATT